>NHEN01000001.1 GCA_002172625.1 Verrucomicrobiaceae bacterium TMED86
CAAGAGTTTCCTTTTCGTTTGTGTCAGCCTTGAGTTCGGCTTTGTCCTTTTCGTTTTTGAGCTTGGCGATTTCGGCTTCCAGTTTGCTCTTGAGATCCTCGCTGAGGGGCGCGGTATCGGTCGGAGCGGGTGTAGGAGCGATTGAAGCCGGGGCGGGAGTCGTGATTGCACTACTGCGGAGGTTTTCCAGCTGCATTTTATCGAAGAGGGCTTTCTGAGCCGCGAGCTCGGCGCGGATCTCCTCATACTCCTTGTTTGCGGAGGCGCTGTTGCGGTTTTTGTTAAAATCCCCAAAGGAAAGTGCGAAGGCCACGACCAGGAGCAGGGAGGTGGTGCCAAGGAGAATATTCGTGGTGTTCATCGATGTGAGGGAAATTGTAGAAGCAGGTGGGAGGCTTGTCAAAAGGAAGATCTTTAGACAAGAAAGCCCGCTGATGACGATCAGCGGGCTTTGGGAAAAGGTGTTGTGGACTAGTCGTTGTTTGAAAGCGAAATGAGAATCTGCAGGACATACCAGAACAGCAGGGCGACGCTCGCAAAAAGACCAAGGGAAGCCGCAACGTGCTGATCGGGACGGTAGTGGTGAATGATATTACTTGTCTGGTAGAGGATGGAACCTCCGGCGACGAGGATCATCGCTCCCGAAAACCAGAGGCCGAGATTAAAGCCCATGAAGATCGAGGCTACGATCAGGCCCAAGGCCACAAAGAAAGCCACCTTCAGCATTCCTCCGAGGAAGGAGAAGTCTTTTTTGGTGGTGAAGGCCACGAAGGTGAGCCCGGCAAAGAGGCCCGCGGTAATGATGCCAGCTTGTCCGATAAGGCCATCCTGACCGGTGTAGAAGGCCGCAATAACCAGAAGGGGAAGGAAGATGATCGCCTCAGCGATGAGGTAGAGTCCGAGTCCGGCATATTGCATGCCCCTGCTGGTATCGGACATTGCCCACTTGTTGGCCACCCACGAGGCGACCATAAAGAGGCCGAGAACGATGAGCCAATTGAATCCGGTCATCATCCCGAGGACTTTGGTCTCGATTCCTGGAATGCTGAAGAGAGCCAGTTCGAGGAAAATAAAAACTGCGATCGCTCCGGCAAGGTGGAGGTAGGTTTTCTGATAAAAGGTAGTACGGACATTCTCCGGGGACTGGGCCACGGAGTATGGACTGGCGTAGGGATTGACTGTTTCCATTAATTTATTTGGTTTTAAAATGAGCCTAGTAGAAAATCCTGCGGACGCAAGAACAGAGAAAGCAATGGATTTTACTGAGATTGACCGCGAAGACTTTCGAAACCTGCTGAATGAGATTGCGGAAGCCTACATGCCATTTGGAAAGTATGGCCCGAAGGATTATCCCCCGCGTGGAGTGCCCTTAATTGATCTCCCGCCGGAGTATTTTGGTTGGTTTATGGAGCGGGGTTGGCCGAAGGGACGGCTGGGAGAGTTGATGGCGATTGTTTCGGAAATCAAGGTCACGGGGGCGGATCATATATTTGAGCCGATCCGGAAAGCAAATGGGGGACGGGCTTCGGTGCGGAAACGGCGTCCGAATACCGATTTTAAGTTGGAGTAGTCGTTACCGGAAGATGTAATCCGCCACGACCATGCGGTGGTCGGAATGGGGGAGTTTGATCGCGCGGGAGCGGAGGGGGATGAGTTTACCTGAGCTGTAGATGCGGTCGATGCGGAGGAGAGGGAGTGAGCGGTGATAAGTATTTCCCCAACCGGTTCCGACAGTTGAAAAGGCGTCGGTGAATTCCGGTCTGAGGAGTTCGTAAACCGGGTCGTTGGCCGAGGCGTTGAAGTCGCCCGCGATGATGGCGGGGAGGCGGGGAAAGGCAGTCTTTTGTTTGAGGGTTTCCAGGGCGTAGTGGAGTTCTACGAAACGTTGCCGGCGGTTGTTTGAGTGTTGATGCCAGCAACTGCGCTTCCAAAGACGAAGATTGGTGGTGGCTTGCTGCAGGTGGACGTTGAGGAGTTCGAGATGTCTTCCCGAGTTCGTCTCGACGGTGACGAGTTGGCTTCGGTATTGAGTGACGAGGAGTGAGGATTTGATTTTTCCTCTCACGATGATGCCGCAGGATCTTTGCCGATCGTAGCGATAGTCGCCTTGGCCCTGGTAGAGTTGGTCGATGAGGCGTTTTAAAATGTAGGCGTGGGGTACTTCCTGAAGGAAAATGACGTCCGGGTGGTAGTCTTTGACTGCTTCGTAGGGATCGGTGCGGAGGGCGCAATTCAGGGTGATGACACGGAGGACGGGGCTTTCATGGTGAGTGCCGGCGGGGCCTTTTTCAATGGTCGGTGCGGAGAAGCGTCCCAGGGCCTTCGCCTCATCGGCCATGAAGAAAATGGTAAAAGTCCAGATGCAGGTGACGAGCATCGAGAAGCGCGTGCGGAAGAAGAGGAAGGCGGTGCAAGAGGCGAGGAGTCCCACACTTCCCCAAACCCAAATAGGGAAGGTGGTGAAGGCCGCGAAGGAGTTCGGCATTCTGGTGTAGAGAACCATCGTAACGAAATGGAGTCCGATGGAGGCTAGGAGCAGGCCCGCCGGGAATAGGGTCCACAGTCGCCGAATACTCATGAGACCGGGCTTAGGAAATCAGACGTCCCTTAAAAACCTTGAGGGCTTCTTTGATGAGGGGATCGTCGTGAAAATCGCTTTCGGAGACTTCAGGTTCCTCAGGAGATTTCTCTTCGGCGGCGGGCGCTGCGGGCCCGGGGTTGAGGCGAACGGGTTCGGGCTCGATCGCTTCGTCGGGCGCGCTGGCGATGAGGTTGTCGATGACGGAGCCTCCGCTCGGCGCGGGTTCAGGCTCGGACACAGGAACTGTGGATTCGGATGCTGCTGGTTCGGGAGTTGGGGTGGCGGGGGCTGTCGCTGCAGGGACGGCGCCGGCAAGCTCGGCGGGGTTTGCCTTGCCCATTGCGGTGATGACGTCGCTCAGTCTGATCTCCTGGAGGTTTTGAATAGATTTAAGAGAAGCGATTTCGAGATGAAGACGTTTGTTAGTCGCCCACTTCATGCGGCTCTCGGCTTCGGAAAAGGTATCGATGATGGCGAGGAGACGATCCGGTTTATAGGGATCGCTGGCTTTGGTGAGATCGGCCCAGAGTGCTTCGGGAAACCCTTCGCGTCCGGCGGAAGGGTCGAGCTTGGCCACGACGAGCGCGCGAATGGCTCCGACGATTTCGCCGAGGAGTTGGGAAAGGTCTTTGCCGCCTTCGAATTGTTCGTTAATGACTTTGAGGGTGCTGGCTGGTTGCTTTTCGAGAATGGCCCGGAGGAGTTCGGCAACGGTTTCGCGGGAGGTGAAACCAAAGACGTCGAGGACATTGGCTTCGGTGATTTCGTTTCCGCAAAAGGCGACGAGCTGGTCGAGCATTGATTGGGCGTCGCGCATGCCGCCGTCTGCTCCTTTTGCGATGGCCCAGGCGGCGGAGTCGTCAAGTTTAACTCCTTCTTCCTGCGCGATGTGTTGCAGGTGTGCCGCGATGATGTCGGTGGGAATCGGGCGGAGATCGAAGCGTTGACAACGCGAGATGATGGTAGGGAGAATCTTGTTGGGCTCGGTGGTCGCGAAGATAAACTTTACGTGTTCGGGCGGTTCTTCAAGGGTCTTGAGGAGGGCGTTGAAGGCGGCGTTCGAGAGCATGTGGACCTCATCGATGTAGTAGATCTTGAAGCGGGCGCTGGCGGGGGCGAAGGCGGCGGTTTCACGGAGGGCGCGGACTTGCTCGACGCCGTTGTTGGAGGCTCCATCGATTTCGAGGACGTCGAGAGAGCGGCCTTCGGCGATTTCAATCGAGAGAGGATCATCGGGGTCGAATTCGATACTGGGTCCGCCTTGGGCGTTGAGGGCTTTCGAGAGGATTCGGGCAGTGGATGTTTTTCCGGTGCCGCGGGGGCCGACGAAGAGGTAAGCGTGGGCAAGACGTTCCTGCTCGATGGCATTACGCAGGGTTTGGACGACGTGATCCTGTCCGAGGACGTCGGCGAAGGTGCGGGGACGGTATTTTCGGGCAAAGACCTGATAGCTCACGCGGGCGAGTGTAGAGAGGAATGAGAGTTTGTCATGACAGAGTTTTGGAAATAGCGTCTGGCCGATGAACGGGGAGAAATTAGCGTCTTACGAGCGGTGCCGGGAGAAGGTGCGGGCGCTCTGTGAGGGGGAGAGGGACGAGATTGCCTTGATGGCCTCGGTAATCGGGGTGTTGCACTCGGAAATGGCGGGCTTTTTCTGGACGGGATTTTACCGGGTGGTTGGTGAAGAGCTCGTGATCGGTCCTTATCAAGGTTCGGTGGGATGTTTGCGGATTGCCTTGGGACGAGGTGTTTGTGGCACGGCAGCGGAGACCGGAGAAACCCAGGTGGTGCCGGATGTGCATGAATTTCCGGGGCATATTGCCTGTGATGCCCGGTCGCAGAGTGAAATTGTCATTCCGGTAAAAAATGCCAATGGGCGGCTGATCGCGGTTCTGGACGTTGATTCTGAGCTTTTGGCAAACTTCGATGAGGTGGATCAAAGTCAGCTAGAGGGGCTAATTGCCCATGTTTTTGGGGACTTGTCCGACTAATCCCGACGCGCAAAGCAGCTCAGTCCAACAATTCACAAATCTTGCACTCTTTTTGAGATATTTAAGAGAGAGGAAAGACTTTCGCCTTGCCGGGACTCGCCTATAGTTTGGCCAATGGCTGGCAAACCGACCAAGAAAGCAGCGAAAAAAGTGGCAAAGAAAGCGACTAAAAAAGCAGCGAAGAAGAAGGGCAAGGAAGTGGATATGACTTCTGGTTACGCCAAGACCCGCAAGAGCCTGATTGCGCGCCTGGAGAATTGGGAGGACCAACGGACGTGGGAAGAATTTTACCAGACCTACTGGAAGCTCATCTACTCGGTGGGAATCAAGGCCGGATTGCGTCAGGACGAGGCCTTTGATGTGGTGCAGGAGACGATTCTCTCTATTGCCAAGCAGAGTAAGAAGAATCTCTATGATCCCAAACAGGGTTCCTTCAAGACCTGGCTCATGAACATGACGCGGTGGCGCATCAACGATCAGTTCCGGAAGCGAAAGAAAGATACCGCAATGCCCGGAGGGGGATGGGAGGACGACCGCAAGACGGCGATTATTGACCGATTTGAGGATCCCAAGGGAGATCTCCTCGAGCGGATGTGGAGCGTGGAGTGGCAGAAGAATATAGCAGACATGGCTCTCACCAAGGTGAAGGCCCAGGTCTCGCCGAAGCAGTATCAGATTTTCGATTACTATGTAATCAAGCAGTGGGACGCGAAAAAAGTTCAGGATCACCTTGGAGTCAGCATGGCTCAGGTATACCTTGCCAAGCATCGCGTCGGCGCGGTGTTGAAGAAGGAATTGGCCAAGCTCGAGAAGGATGCAAAAAAAGATCAGGCCTGATCCGATCATTCCGGATCACGAAGTCTTCCGAAAAATCGGAGGCGGATCTTATGGCGAGGTATGGCTCGCTCGCGGTGTCACCGGAGCGATGCGTGCTGTCAAGGTAGTCTATCGCGAAGACTTTAGCGACGACCGGACTTTTGAGCGGGAATTTCAGGGCATTCTTAAATTTGAGCCGATCTCCCGGGACCACCCGGGCTTTGTGAATGTCCTGCACGTCGGTCGGTCCGATGGGGCCTCGCCCTTTTATTACTACGTGATGGAGTTGGGCGACGACGCTCATTCCGAGGGTGAGATCAATTTGGTCGAGTATGAACCGCGGACCTTGCGGACCGATACCAAGCGGGCGGATGGGGATCCTCTGGATACTGATTTCTGTGTTGAGACCGGGCGGATTTTGGCGGAGGCGTTGGCCGAATTGCATGCGCGTGGATTGACCCACCGCGATGTGAAACCGTCGAATGTCATTTTTGTCGAGGGCAAGGCCAAGTTGGCGGATGTCGGCTTGGTGGCGACGACCGATCAACGGACTTTTGTGGGGACGGAAGGATTCGTGCCGCCTGAGGGTCCGGGCTCGGAGCAGGCTGACATTTATAGTCTGGGGAAAGTGCTCTACGAAATGGTGACCGGGATGGATCGACTTCAGTTTCCCGAATTGCCCGAAGAGGGTCCGCCGGAAGAGCAACGTAAGAAGTGGATTCGCTTGAATCGGGTCATTTGCGATATCTGCGAACCGCGAATTTCCAAGCGTGTGATCCAGACTGGGGAGGAACTGGCCTCGGCCTTGGCGCGCCTTGAGGAAGGGAAAAATGTTAAGAAGAAAGTTTCACCGATTCTTGTTCCGGCATTGCTGATTTTAACGATCGGAGCGGTCCTTGGGTGGAGCATTTGGCTGGAGAAAACTTGGGGGACTCTTGTGGTCGAAGGAGAGCCGATGCCTCCCAGTGTAGTGAATGTGAAGATTCTCAGTAAACCGGATCAGGTGCCGGTCTACGATGCTCTGACTGGTGAAGCATTGGGAGTGACCCAATTCAGTTTGCTTCGGGATGAGCACGAAGTAGTGCGCCTGGTTTTACGGAAGAAAGGATTTCATGACCTGCCTCTGGAGATCGTGGTAAATAATGATGATCAATCGCTCTCGATGATTGTCACGGGGGAGATGGAACGTTCCCCTCCCGAGAAAGACGAGGTATGGATGGGGCCGCTGGGTGTGAAATACCTCCCGGAAAACGATAGCCATAAAAGTGCCCATGTTGGGATCACAGAGTGGGCGATCTTTCGGCGGGAACTTGATCCAAATCTGAAGGATCCGAAATTGAAGCCTCATGTTTTCCGCTCCACAGATGGCGGGCGGATTCGTGACATCGTGGCTGTTTCCGAGGAAAGCGCCGTAAGGTATGCCGAGTGGTTGACTGAGAAGGCGATTCTGGAGGGGTTTTTGCAGGAGCGGTTTGCCGAGGAAAAAGACTTCGCCGGAAACCGTGAATTTGTTTCCGACTATGGTCACAGTTTTCCGGTTGAGCTTCTCAGCAAGCAAGCGAGGGAGGCTGGACTGTGTCCATTCCAGTGTGAAGTTAGGGTGATTCCCTACGCGATTCTGGAAGTGTTTTCCGATCCGTCGGGGGCAGACGTCTTTATCGATGGGCGATACGAAGGAATCACTCCCTGGAAAGGTTCGGTTCCTCCCGGACAGGTTGAAGTGATCTTGGAACTCGACGGATACGAGAGTCGAGCGGTGAATCCTGTATTGGAGGATAAGGGGGAAGAGAAAGTGGACGAGAAACTCAAAAAAGATGCCAGTGTGGAATGGGATCAATCATGGTCTAATAGCTTGGAGATGAAGTTTGTTCCGCTTGGAGAGGGTGAGGATCTCATGGTTTGCATTTGGGAAACCCGCAGTGGCGACTTCGAGCAATGGACGAAAAGCGATGAGTTTGCCGAATTCGTGATCGCGAATTCCGAACCTTCCTGGCAATTCGCGATTGATGATAACAAGGAAGTGCCGGTGTCCAATGTCAATCGCGCTGAATGCCAGGCCTTCTGTGAATGGCTGACCAAGTCAGAGCAAGGGACCCGGCTGAAGGAGGGCGATCACTATCGGCTTCCCACTGATGCGGAGTGGAGTAGGATGGTGGGCTTGGTTGAGGAAAAAGAAGCTCCTTACCTGCGAGAGGGGGAGTTGGTGAATGAGGGGCGATATCCCTGGGGCTTGGTTTGGCCGCCTGCTGATCGATCTGGAAACTACGCGGACATTACGGCGTCAGACGGAGAATACACGCCCATCGATGAAAGTATCGAGGACTACAATGATAGTTTCGAATTGCTGGCTCCGGTTGGCAAATTTGAGGCGAACAATTTGGGTGTGTTCGATCTCGGCGGGAATGTTCGCGAGTGGGTTTCCGACCAATACAAAGAAGGCGATGTATACGGTGTCTTGCGGGGTGGAGGATTTAAAAGCTACCAACCGAATCATCTAGAGTTGAGATTTCGCGATATCGTGGAGCCCGAAGAGCGTGGGATTACCAATGGCTTCAGAGTAGTTCTTGCGCGCGAGTCGTTGGAAGAATTGATTGAAGTAGAAGAAGACGAAACTGAAAAAGACAATGGTGGAAATTAAAATCAACTATGACGGGCAGCTTCGCTGCGTGGCGCAACACGGACCTTCATCGAGTGCCCTCGAGACCGATGCTCCGGTGGATAACAAGGGGAGGGGTGAGAGTTATTCTCCCACCGATCTTGTCGCGACGGCTCTGGGAACTTGTATGGCCACCATCATGGGGATTGTTGCGGATCAAAAAGGAATCGATTTGGGTGGAATGAAGATCGTAGTGGAGAAAGAAATGTCTTCGGATTTACCTCGAAGAGTATCGGTTCTGCATCTTCAGATCGATGTGCCGGTCAGCGAAGATCATCCTGATAAAGAAGCGCTTGTGCAGGGAGCGTTAAACTGTCCCGTGCAACACAGTATCCATCCGGATATCGATGTTCGGGTTGCTTGGTCTTGGGCTGAATGAAATTCTGCGATGCAGGCACAAAAAAAGCGAGCTGATGCCCGCTTTTTGAGTTTTTTAAGCTGTCGTCCTAGGCCGCGTTGGAACGGCGCTTTTTCATGACGGGGTCTTTGGTCCCGTCGACTACGTCTTTGGAAATGGTGACTGATTCGATGTCCTCCTTGGAAGGAACTTCGAACATGATATCGAGCATAAGACTTTCGAAGATGGAGCGCAGCGCACGGGCGCCGGTGCCTCGTTCGATGGCTTGTTGAGCGAGGGCTTTCAAGGCATCCTTGGGAACCTTTAGCTTCACGTCGTTCATGGAAAGCTGCTTTTGATACTGCTTGAGAAGAGCGTTCTTGGGTTCGGTGAGAATCTTGACAAGTTCTTCCTTCGTTAGTTTGCGAAGCGAAGAAATCACGGGGAGACGTCCGATGAATTCTGGGATGAGGCCGAAGTGAAGGAGGTCCTCCGGTCGGGCCTTTTTGAGGAGGGCGATTTCCTCCTCCTCTTCGCTAATATTTTCCTGATTGGTGAAACCGAGAACGCGTTTTCCGAGGCGGCGACGGACGATGTCTTCCATGCCGACAAATGCACCTCCGCAGATGAAGAGGATCTTCTCGGTGTTGACCTGAATGTATTCCTGTTGCGGGTGCTTGCGTCCTCCCTGAGGGGGGACGTTGCAAGTGGAGCCTTCGAGGATTTTGAGAAGTGCTTGTTGAACACCCTCTCCAGAGACATCACGGGTGATGGAGACGTTTTCGGTTTTGCGTCCGATCTTGTCGATCTCATCGACGTAGATGATGCCGCGTTCGGCGCGGTCGACATCGAAATCGGAAGCCTGGAGGAGACGAAGGATGATATTCTCGACATCTTCGCCAACATAACCCGCTTCAGTGAGCGTGGTGGCATCGACGATGCAAAAGGGAACGTCAAGAAGGCGGGCGAGAGTTTTGGCAAGGAGAGTTTTTCCGGAACCGGTTGGTCCAAGCAGGAGGACGTTGGATTTCTCAATCTCAACATCGCTGAACTCGTCGTCGGTGATCTCGTGTTGGCGGAGCCGCTGGTAATGATTGTAAACGGCGACGGAGAGAACTTTCTTTGCGTCGTCCTGACCAATGACGTAGTCGTTGAGATACTCACAAAGTTCGGCGGGAGTGGGGATACCTTCGTCGAGAATCGGGCTGGCGTCATCGAGACTGCTGCCGCCGTCGCCGCCGGCCAATTCCTTGCGTAGAATGGTGGAGCAGACGTCGATGCATTCGTTACAAATATAGACGCCAGGTCCGGCAATCAACTTTTTGACCTCCGAGTGGCTTTTGCCACAGAAGGAACACATGGTGAGGTTTGATGCGCGTGCCATTAGTGATTAGTTGCTGTTTCTGCGGAAAACCTAGCATAAAAGGGAGCTCTGTCCCGCCCAATTATTGGGCATTATGAGCAAGGTGAGTCAGAGATTCCCGGGGCTCGAAAGCGGGACGGGGTTTGGTATTTCCCATCGTGTTGAGGCGGGGGGATCCTTGTTGGCAGTTGATTTGAGGGGCTCTTGATGAAATGGTGATTTGCGATATGGCGATGAATCAGGTTCAGATTCTGCGTCTGATCAATGGGAATCAGATGCCGGGGTGATGTGATACCACATGGTGGGATCGAGTTCCCCGAGGGTGCTGCTTAGGAGGCCCTCTGCGTCAGCATTGTCCTTGAGAATAGCGAAAACGGTGGAGCCTGACCCGGACATCATGGCGGCTTCGGTTTCGGGTCGCTCCAGAAGGAATTGTTTGAGTTCGGCGAGGAACTGGAACTTTTCGAAGACGGGGCGTTCGAGGTCGTTAACGAGAATTTGGTCGCAAGCAGTTTGCTCAGTGTAGGAGACTTTTGGGAGTTCGCGGGATTCTTTCCATCGGGAGTAAGCCCAGGGTGTGGGGATACTGAAAGCGGGTTTGAGGAGGAGGATGCGTCGATTCCAATCGAGTTGTGTTGGTTCAATAATCTCGCCGCGTCCACGACACCAGCAGGGAGCTTGGTAGAGGAAGAGGGGAATGTCTGAGCCGAGTTGGCCGGCCCATGCGGCGAGGGTTCCGAGAGGGATGTTGGCCTTGGTCAGTTCGTTGAGTGCGAGAAAGGTGTGAGCGGCATCGGAGCTGCCGCCGCCGAGTCCGGCTCCGTGCGGGGTGTGTTTGGTAAGATGGATCTCGTAAGGGCAGGCAAGGCCGCTTTCCTTTTCAAAAAGACGAAGGGAGCGGGAGATAAGATTGCTTTCGTCGGTCGGAATGCCGGGGGTGGTGCAGTGGAGGGAGAATTGATCGCTTTCGGTGAAGGTGAGTTCGTCGGCAAGGCTCCCAATGGGAAGAACGAGTGTTTCAAGTTCGTGAAATCCATCGTCTCGTTTACCGGTGATGCGGAGGGAGAGATTGATTTTGGCGGGAGCGGAGACTGTCATGATGGAAGAATTCCGAGTAAGGCGAGCATACGGCCGGTGTTTCCTTTCTCGACGCGATAGGAATAGTAACGTTCGAGATTGGAAGCGGTGCAGAGATTTTTGTCGTGGTAATTTTCTGCGGAAATACCAGCGGCGAGGGCTTGTTCGCGGATTGTGGAGGCGAAGTCGATTTCGTAGTGGGGAGGTCTGATGCAGGGTGCGAGGACGGCGATGAGGTCGGCGGGGTTGCTGTCGAATTCTTGCGTCATTCTCTCGATGGCTTGACCGGTGATGTTGGCTTCAGTTCCTTTTTTCCCGGAGTGGAGGAGCGCGATCGCTTTGCTTCGTTGGTCGACGAGATAAACCGCTCCGCAGTCGGCGACGTGAATACCAAGGAGGGTTCCCGGTCTGTTGCTGATCAGTCCGTCGGTCCCGTCGGAGATCAGTGGGGTGTCTGGGATGACGGTGATGATTTTCGGTCCATGAACCTGTTCGGCGAGGTGGGTGGAGTTGTAGCCCAATTTTAATGCGGCGAGCGCATGTTGGGGGAGGAGTTTGGAAAGAGTTTCCTCCTTGTTGGTCGAGGTGGGGATGCCCGGGACCCGCTCCACGAAATCAGCGCAGACACCCTCGATGTTTATCAAGGGGTTCAAAAAGAAAGACGCTTCCTCCACGCACGAAGCGTAGCGGAAGCGTCCCTGCTTCGCCAAGTTTCCAAGGCGGTAATCGGGAAGTTTTTCCTTATTGGAGGTCCTTGCCAATGATGGCGTCGTTAGCGACGGCTACCGACTGGGCTTCTTCATCGTCCATATCTGCCATGATGGAGGAGAGTTCGGAAGCGATGTGTCCACGCATTGTTGAAACGATGGCGCTGCCTTCGGAAGTGATTCGAACCATGATCTTACGGCGGTCCTCCGCAGCGTGCACGCGCTCGACGAAGCCCAGCTTCTCGAGTCGGTCAACAAGGCCGGTGGCAGCAGCGGTGGAGTGACCCATTTTCTTGGCGATGGCTGACATGGTCAGGTAATCTTCGCTGGAGAGGTAGGTCAAAAGAAAGAACTGGGGGAAGGAGAGGTTTCCTTTGCTCAGCTCGCTTGAGAGGTTGAGGATGCAGGATCTTTGTGTGAGTAGGACAAAGTCGGCGAGTCGGTTGGTATCAATTTGACTCGTAGAGGAGTTAACGGGGTTTGATTTCATGGAGATATCTGACTTTTGGTTGTTTTTGGACAATTTAGGATGCCCAGCAGCTTCGTTATTCACATTGCCCAGAAAGTCGTAAAACTTCCAAGTCAAAAATACTAATTTTTTTAAAATAAATCTGCTGAAACCTCCTAGAATAGTGATTTCATCACGAAAATCGCAATGTTTTTAGGTTTTGATTTTGTTGTCTGAGGGCTTGAAATCGTCTTTTTCCGGTGGAAATTCGTCCGATTCGTCCTCTTTTTCGCTCTCGTCCCCGGCGGGTGGCATGTCTTTTTTTCCCTGTTGATCGAAATAGGCGGCGACGGCATCCCCGATTTGGACTTCGCCATTGACGATATCGGCGGCGAAGAAGTTTCGCACTCTTTCGCCTGAGGGCATC
>NHEN01000002.1 GCA_002172625.1 Verrucomicrobiaceae bacterium TMED86
GAAGGTGAAATCTCCCATTTCTCGAATGTCATCGAGCAGATCAGAAAGCGTCATCGTCTCGGGGACACGGGATCCATCTTCCAGAGTGAAGAACCGATCAACCAAAGTTGCCTCGGGCCAAATGACCCAATCCGGCTTGCGAATCACCACCGGAGTCTCACTCCCCTCTGCGGACGTGGCCTTCAGATCCTCATGGGTCTGCGCATCGAGGTCCGCCAAAGCACCACTGACTAGGTCAGTAAAGCCTCCAAGAATTTCCTCACGAGGCCACTCCACTTTCCCGGCAGTCTGCGGGATATTTTGCTGGGCCAACAACACCTTGGCTTCGATTTGCTCGCCACTACCGGCGTGACTAAACCGAACCGATCCCACCGTAAATGATCCCATGATCACTAACATCGCGGTCGCGAAATCCCAGTGAAGCAATTTCACCGACTGTTCTTTTGCTTGAAGATAAAAACGCCGTCCCACCTGCACTGCAACTGCGCTAAAAAAGACGGGCAGAAATGACAGTCCGTAGACGCCCACGAATTCCGCATTCTGAGCCATAATGAGATTGTTATGGAAGGCCACGCCCAGGCCATTCCATCCGAACCCCGTGAGCATCCAGCCACGGATCCATTCCATGCCACACCACCAACCGCCGAGCATCGCGGCGTAGCCAAGGCTCCGCCACATCTCTCGGAAGCGCGCAGGAATTTCCGTGGCAACCTTCACCTCCTTGCGCCAGGGATTGGCCGAGTTGGCGGCAAAAGCGCCGAAGATTCCGAAGTAAACCGCAAGGTAGAGCGCCATTGTGACCGCGCCCAATCCGGTCACGGTCCAGATCCATTTGAGATTGATAAGCCAGAATCCCAGCCCGCTGAGAAAGCCAATTCCAAAGCCCGCCCGTCGTTTCTTCTCGGACCTGCTCGTCCACAGAAGGGGAAGCAGGATCCACATCCACCCCCAGACGATCCAACCCAAGTTAAAGGGAGGAAAGCACAGCGCGAGAAGCGCACCGCTCCCCACCGCCAATCCAGGTCGAAGGTAATTCTTCATTATCCCATCCGCTCGTAGGCGTCTTTTTCAAGCCAGGTCCAGAGGTTCTCCAGGGAAGCCGAAACGGCCTCGCGGGAATCTCCTTTTCCGAAGAGGTAATATTTGATTTTGGGTTCGGTTCCCGAAGGACGCACCGCAAGCCGGCGACCATCCTCAAGATCGACAAAGAGCATCGCAGCCTCGGGAATTTCATCTCCCTCTTCGTCGTAAAACCCACCCTTGGCATAGTCCCGCACGCCGGCAGCTGCGGAACCATCCACCTCGTCCGGAGGATTTGTGCTGTAGGATTCGACAAGGGCCGCGATCTTGCGCGCGCCTTCACCGCCTTCCATCACGAGTGATTTCCCCATTTCGAGATGCACTCCAAACTCTCCCCAAACCTGGTCGCGCAAACCGGCGATGGTCGTGCCTTCACTCATGGCGTATGCCGCCAGTTCCGCGAACATGAGAGCCGAGGCGTTTCCATCCTTATCGCGTACAAAATCCGCTCCAAGGTATCCGTAGCTTTCCTCCCCGCCGAAAACAAAGAACTTGGAATATTCGAGACGCAGCTTGCGACTCTCTTCTTCCGAAAGACTGCGGTAGTCCCCTTTCTTGTCGGCTGGGATGGCGTCCTCGTATTTCTTGAGCTTCTCACCGATGTATTTAAATCCGGTAAGGGTATTCACCACATTGATCCCGAAGTGATGGGCCACAGTGTCTTGAAGTTCCGTCGTCACCAAGGTCTTCACCATCACC
The DNA here is from genome assembly GCA_002172625.1 of Verrucomicrobiaceae bacterium TMED86. Lineage (GTDB taxonomy): Bacteria > Verrucomicrobiota > Verrucomicrobiia > Verrucomicrobiales > Akkermansiaceae > SW10. The sequence goes on from NHEN01000002.1 coordinate 1,780, forward strand.
GCACGACTGCGGTTGCTCTCAGTGAGCCAGCCCAGGTCGAACATCGTCTTGATGCGATACCATCCGATAAGGGAGCCGATTTGGTTTCCGGTCAGCAATTCCATTTCTCCGTCACCATTCCGCACCGCCACGCCCATACGGTCGCAGTCAGGGTCGGTTCCGATGACCGCATCCGCGCCCACCTCTTCGGCGAGCTTAATGCCCATCGCGAGAGCGGGGCCATTTTCCGGATTAGGCGATTCCACCGTTGGGAATCTCCCGTCATGCGCGTCCTGCTCGGGAACGGTGATCACTTCGAAGCCCAACTCACGCAGCATTGGCACGATGATCACGCCGCCCGTGCCATGAAGGTTGGTATAAACAACTTTGGCCTTTCGTCCTTCCAAAAGATCCGGGCGAAGGAGGCAGCTGCGGACTTTGTCCATGTATACGCGGTCCATCTCTTCACCCAGCACGGTGAGCGTTCCAGGATCAGCGACCGGCACGTAGTCCTCGGTTTCCAATTCATTCACGCGGGCGATGATCCCGCTTGCTTCAGGCTCCACGATTTGGCCGCCGTCAGAGATGTAGGCTTTGAAGCCATTATCGTGCGAGGGATTGTGGCTCGCAGTAAGACACACTCCACCGGCCGCGCGAAGATGACGAATCGCGAAGGAAATTTCCGGAGTGGCACGTGGCCCTTCGAAAAGATAGGCGTCGCAACCAAGATCGGTGGCCACCTTGGCGCAGGTCTCGGCGAAGTCTCGGGAGAAATGACGGGTGTCGTGTCCGATCACAAAGGAAGCCCGCCCTTCACCTTGGTAGGCATCGCGAATGTAGCTCACATAACCAACCATCGCGCGTTTCAGATTGAAAAAATTCATGGTGGCGGTTCCGGCGCAAGGATACTCGGGGCGATCGAGCGGGCCCCCTTCCCCCTCTTCGGCCCTGGTAATGACGCGTCCGACCGTGCGACCGCGCAACCCACCGGTGCCAAAGGCCAGAGTTTTGAAGAAGCGGTCATCAATTTCCTGCCATTCTCCGGCGGTCACGAGTTCGGTAATCGCGGCCTCCCCAAGCGGTGACGAGGTTCCCTTCAAATAGAGGTCGATATTTCCTGATGTCTCGGCAGAGATCTCACCATTGCTGACAGCTTGCTCTAAAAGGGATTTCCAATCGCTCATATCTAGTGCGATGATAAAAGCCCGCCGCGCAATGTCCAACTCCAACCCACGCCTTCAAAAATTGATCCAAACCGCCCTCGGCAAACGAGAGCACCTTCTTACCGACGAGACCGATCTGGTGCGACTCATCGACGGCGACGGCGACGGACTTCCCGGCATCATTCTCGAGAATTTCGGTCCCGGTTGGCTTATTTCGACTCAGGAAGGCCGATTGGACCGGCGAATTATGGACGAACTTTCACGTCTGGCTCCGTCCCTCTATTGGAAGCGGCTCGACCAACATCTCAAGGAAGCACCCCAACATCTGAGCGGCCCTGAGCTCCCGGAATTCTTCACCGGCAAGGAAAACGGTCTCATCAGCCGTCTCTCATTTCAGTCCGGATACTCCCAGGGCATCTTCATCGACCAGCGCGACAACCGGGCCCACCTCCGCGAAATAGTCAAACACGGCCAAACTGTCCTCAACACCTTCTCTTATACTGGGTTTTTCTCGGTTGCCGCTGCGGCTGCCGGAGCAACCACCACCACCCTCGATCTCTCGCAAGTCTATCTCGACTGGGCGAAGGAGAACTTTCACCTCAACCAGCTCGACGTCGAGAAGCACTATTTCTGCAAGGGCGACACCTTCCATTGGCTCAAACGATTCGCCAGGCAAGGCCGTCGATTTGACTACATCATTCTCGATCCCCCGACCTTCTCCCGCGACGACAAAGGAAAGGTCTTTCGAGTTGAGAAAGACTACGGAAGGCTTTTCAAGATGGCACTCGACTGCCTCGAGCCCGGCGGGACTATTTTGGCGTGCACAAATTTCCGCGGAATGCGCACGCACGAGTTCGAAGCCGAGTTGGAAAAATCCAGCCCGAAACCGCTCCGGATGGTCTCTGCAGAGATGCCCGACGACTTCCCCGAAAGTCCCTACCTCAAATCGGTTTGGGCAACAACCTAGGGAAGTAACACTACCCCATCCAGCCAGCGAGTTCACGCTGGAGAGCCGGATTCAGATTCACGTTGAAGCTTTCGGGCAACTCAATGGTCGCCCGCTTCCCGGCCCCGCTTTGAATGTGCATCAAGACGGGGACCTTTCCAGGATACTCGCGAAGAACCTCTTTGATCTTTTGGAGATCATCCGGATTGTTCCGCCCGGTCCAGAGAATCAATTCCAAGGCCCCTCCGACTTTCTTGCGCTTAGATTTCAGCTCTTTGATCTGGGATCCCGTCAGGCGTCGTTGCTCGGTCCGATCATCGACACTGACCTGCGCCTTGAATTGAATCACCTTACCCGCCTCCATCAGCCCGGCATCACGCGCCGGCAGATAGGACTCCGACCAACAAACCATTTCGCGATCCCCGGTAAAGTCCTGTAGATAGACTACGCCAAATGGCTTCCCGGTTCGAGTGGTCTTGTGCTCCACCATGCGAATCATTCCTGCGAAGGGAAAACGAGCCCGCTTGTCGCTGAGATCCACTTCGTCGAGGAGGCCGAACTTGATGAAACGATCGGAATCGACGACGCCGCGAAATTTATCAAGCGGATGCCCGGTGACGTAAAATCCGAGGAGTTCTTTTTCGTGTTCCAATCGCTCATCCTTCGGCCATTCCTCAATCGCCGGACTCTTATCCGTCACCGGCGGAGGGGCCGCGAATTGCATTGCGTCAAATAAACCGCCCTGCCCAGTGGCCCGGTCTTTTTGCGCACTACTGGCACTGGCGACCACCTTTTCGACCCGTGCTGTCATCCCGGCACGCGACTCACCCGTCCAGTCGAGGGCGCCGGCCTTAATGAGGTTTTCGAGAATGCGTTTATTAATCGTTTTGGAATCGAGACGGTTGCAAAAATCATCAAGTGATTCAAAGGGACCGTTTTCCTCGCGATCCTTGATCGCCATGGCCATGGCACCGGCACCGACATTTTTGATCGCCGCCAATCCGTAGCGAATTCCCTGCCTCCCCCCCAGAACCTCCTCAGGCGAAAACCGCAGCTGTGACTTATTAAGATCGGGTGGAAGAATTTCAAAATTCATCCGCTGGCATTCGTTCACAAAGACACCAATTTTATCAGTGTTGTTGATCTCGTTCGACAGCAGGCCCGACATGAATTCCACCGGGAAATTCGCCTTCAAATAACCGGTCCAATACGAAATGAATCCGTAACAAGCCGAGTGTGATTTATTGAAACCATATCCTGCGAAACCCGCGATCTTATCGAAAATCAGGTTGGCATTGCGTTCATCGATATCATTGGTTTCCTTCGCCCCTTTCACGAAAGTTTCCCGCTGCTTGTCCATCTCTTCCTTCTTCTTCTTACCCATCGCGCGGCGAAGAATATCCGCACCACCCAAAGTATAACCCGCGAGCATCTTGGCGGCATTCTGAACCTGCTCCTGATAGATCATCACCCCGTAGGTGTCTCCGCAAATTTCTTCAAGGAGAGGATGTTCGTAATTGGGCTGCTGGCGCCCTTCCTTCACCTCGATCATTTGATCGATGTACTGCATCGCACCGGGACGATAGAGCGCGAGAAGGTCAATAATGTCCTCGATCTTGTTAATACCATACTTGCGGCAGGTTTCGACCATCCCGCCACTCTCCAACTGAAAGACTCCCATCGTCTCACCCGCATTGAGCATTTTAAAGGTGGCTTTGTCTTCCAGCGAGATTTCGTAAATATCAAAGTCTGGCGTGTGCTTGTGAATATGATCCACCGCCTCCTGGATCACAGTCATGTTTTTCAAGCCAAGGAAGTCCATCTTGAGCAATCCCACATCGGTAATCGCTCCCATGTCGTATTGGGTGACCACTTCCCCCTCATTACCCCGGGTCAACGGAACGTGTTCGTCGAGATTTCCATCGCCAATCACCACTCCCGCCGCATGCACCCCAACGTTTCTGGTGAGGCCTTCCAGTTTCAAGGCATACTCCCAGAGTTGCTCATAGGTCGAACTACTTTCGATCAATTCCCTCAGCTCGGCTTTCTCCTTATACTCACCAGCCAGTTTCACTCCGGGCTTAGCCTCGATCATCTTGGAAATGGTATCCGCTTCCCCGTAGCTAATACCCATCACCCGGGCGACATCGCGGATCACCGACTTGGCTCCCAAGGTGCCGTAGGTGATGATATGGGAGACGCAGCGCTCTCCATACTTGCGACGGACATATTCGATGACCTCGGGGCGACGGGTTTGACAGAAGTCGATATCAACATCGGGCGGACTCACCCGCTCGGGGTTAAGGAATCGCTCAAACAACAGGCCAAATCGTATCGGACAAATGTCGGTGATCAGCATGCAATACGCGACCAAAGATCCGGCAGCCGATCCCCGGCCGGGCCCGACCGGAATCTTGTTATCCTTCGCCCAAACAATAAAGTCTGCTGTGATCAGGAAATACGAAGAAAACTTGAGTTGGGTAATAATTCCCATCTCATACTCCAATCGCTCGATCAACTCGGGGTCCTTGGCTCTCTCACCGTAACGGAGTTCCAAACCCCGGTAGCACTCGGCCCGGAAGAATTCGTTCGGAGTCGAGCCATCTTCAGGCTGGAATTCGGGATATTTTTCGGACGAGGTCGGATCAAGGACAAACTCGACATTGCATCGCTCGGCAATCTCCAGGGTCGCATCGCATGCTCCGGGAATCTCAGCAAAGAGGTCACGCATTTCCTCGGCCGTTTTAAAGTAGACTTCAGTCGGGTATCTCATGCGATTTTCGTCGATCACAAGTCGTCCGATTCCGATGCAAATCATCACGTCATGCGCCTCGTGATCATCGCGGTTCAAAAAATGAACATCGTTCGCGGCAACAGTCTTCACGCCCATCTTTTCCGCAAAGCGAACCAACACCTCGTTGCACTTCGCCTGCTGCTCCATCCCGTGGTTGTGGACCTCAAAATAGAAATTTTCTTTCCCATAGATCTCTGCAAGTTCCACCGCAGTTTCCCATGCAATATCCTCCTGGTCTTGAAGAATCCACTCATTGACCGGACCGGAAATACAACCGCTCAGGCAGATGATTCCTTCCGAGAATTTTTGAAGAAGTTCGCGATCCACCCGGGGCTTTCCGTAATAGGAACCCTCCAAATGCCCCACAGAAACCAGCTTCTGCAAATTCACCCAACCGACATTATTCTCCGCCAGGAGAGTCATGTGACAGGCGCGCTTGCGGCCGGGGATTTCCTTTTTGTCCTCGATACCCTCCGGGGCGAGATAGATTTCACATCCCAGGATGGGCTTCACCCCGGCAGACTTACAGGCCTTGTAAAACGAGATCGCTCCGAAGAGATTCCCATGATCGGTCATCGCCACCGCCGGCATTCCCAGCTCAGCAGCCCGGGCCGCCACGTCTTTGGTCCGGCAGGCTCCATCGAGCGTGGAATACTCGGTATGCAAATGGAGATGGACAAAGGAATCGGACATCCCCGTCACCATGTCACGGAACGGGCAAGTTTGAACTCAGAACTGACGAGGTGAACACTTTGTGAATAAGTTTTCCTGATAATCCATAATTCCCCTTCTCCAAGGTAAGTTCAAGCATTGTTCCGGATCGCTAAAAAAAACTGGGCACGCCGGATAAATGTGTTTTAGTGCGGACTGTCGGGGGGTAATTCAACATCCTCGCAACCAAAGAAAACATGAAAACTACAATCACAATGATCGCTGCTTTTGCAGCTTTCACAGCCGGAGCCGCTGCCGCTCCAGTCGTGACAACCACAACCACCCAAGCGGAAGTTGTGGCTGCTGATGAAAAGACGACCGTTTTGGCCGTCACAGGATTACGGTGAGCATCCGGATGTTCTAGAAAAGTGCAGGCTGCACTTAAAGGAGTAAAGGGAGTCACCAAAGTTAAAGTCGGCAAAAAGACCGGCACTAATGCTGACACCACCGTTACCGCTGGGAAAGGCGTCAAAGTTGCCGACATGGTCGCCGCCCTTAAAAAGGTTGGTTACGGTGCCACTGAAAAGAAGGCAGATTCGTAATCTGATTCAGTTCGATAAGAACTGAACCCTGATATTTTTCAAATTTAGAAACCCACGTTGTCACATGACAGCGTGGGTTTTTATTTAACCTTTCCGTAATATTTTCTAACTGGGAATTCCTGACAAACAGAGGGGAAATCGACGATCCACCCTTGGTGCGGAATTACATTTTATGAAATTCGCCGCCACAGACATGAAACTGGATGGCTGCAATGATGATGCCCGAGCCTCCCCGCAATGGACCCGCGAGCAATTGAGCCATGACCAAAGGAAATGGTTCCTCTCACCGCCATGATGGGAAATTTTGTCATCGCCCACGCCAATTTGATCGATCCGGAGATTTCCTCAATTCACTCTCCAAAGAAAAAGCCCCGGGAGTTTGCACTCACCGGGGCTTTGTGATTCTTAGAGGCTGATCTTATTCACCTAACGCCTCGGCGGGAGGAGTATCAGCAACTTCCGACGGAGGAGTAATCTCTTCACCTTCGGGTGTTTCAGGCTCTTCCTTCACAGGCTCGGGCTCTTCCACGGTCATTTCGAAGTCTGAGCTCTTGTGAACAGGGAATCCGGTTCCAGCTGGGATGAGGTGGCCGAGAATGACGTTCTCCTTGAATCCGCGGAGAGTATCAATCTTTCCGAGAGTCGCGGCATCAGTCAGCACACGGGTGGTGTCCTGGAAGGACGCTGCCGAGATGAAGGATTCCGTCTCAATCGAGGCCTTGGTGATTCCGAGGAGAACGGGCTCAGCTTCGGCAGGCTTACCACCCTCTGAAGTGACACGCTTGTTTTCGGCATTGAAGGTCGTCTTCTCAATCTGGTCACCCCAAAGGAATTCGGTATCGCCCGGCTCGGTGATCTTCACTTTGCGAAGCATTTGACGGATGATGATCTCGATGTGCTTGTCATTAATCTCGACACCCTGCGAACGGTAAACGGTCTGAACCTCATTATTAAGGTGCTCCTGCAGTGCCTGCGGTCCGCATGCCTCGAGGAGGTCTTCCGGAGCAACAGGTCCCTCGGTAATCTGATCACCACGCAACACCGTATCTCCTTCACCAACAATCATGTGCTTGCCCATTGGAACAAGGTGATCAGCGGTTTCGCCGGATTCGAGGTGAGTTACGATGACCTTGCGCTTACCGCGGACAGTGCCTCCAAAGGAGATTTCACCGTCGAGCTTGGCAATGACACAGGCGTCTTTCGGACGACGAGCTTCGAAGAGTTCGGCAACCCGTGGAAGACCGCCGGTAATGTCACCGGTCTTGGCAACTTTACGTGGAGTTCGTGCAAGCTGCGTTCCGCCAGCGATCTTCTGCTTATCCTTCACCGCGAGGCGAGCACCCACTGGGATCGAGTAGCTGTGAAGCACATCACCGGACTTGGCATTAACGATAACAACCTGCGGGTGAAGGTCTTCTTTGTGCTCTGTAACAGTCATCCCCTTTTTACCGGTCTGCTTGTCTGTTTCAGACTGCACGGTAATTCCAGAAATCATGTCGCGGAACTCAACCTTGCCACCGCTTTCAGCGATGATGGGGACAGAGTGCGGATCCCAAGTCAGGATCTTCTGCCCTTTCTTCACGTTGCCGCCGTCTCCGACGGTAATGAAGGAACCAATCACAACATTGTAGGATTCAAGCTCGAGGCCATCGGCGTCGCGCACGAGAATCGAACCACCTTTGTTCAGAACAACATGGTTTCCATCAACATCCTCAACAGTGCGAAGTTCTTTGAAATACATCACACCCTTACTCTTGGACTTCACCTCGGGCTGCTTGCTGGCACCAATGGCCACACCACCGGAGTGGAATGTCCGCATGGTCAGCTGCGTTCCGGGCTCACCAATCGACTGGGCAGCGATGATACCGACGGCTTCACCAATCTTACCAAGGTTTCCGGTCGCTAGATTGAGGCCATAACAAGTTTGGCAACATCCACGCTCGGATTCACAAGTAAGCGGAGAGCGAATCTTGAGACGCTCGTGACCGACGTTCTCGACGGCTTTGGAAATTTCTTCATCCATCAACTGACCAATCTTAACGATGGTTTTCCCAGTGACAGGATCAACGATCTTCTCGCAGGAAGAACGACCAAAGATACGGGACTGCAGGGAAGCTGCTTCCTCGTCACCCGAGTAAATCGCGTGAACAGTGATCCCTTTTACGGTTCCGCAATCCGGTTCGGTGATGATCACGTCCTGGGAGACATCAACCAACTTACGGGTCATGTATCCGGAGTCCGCAGTCTTAAGAGCGGTATCGGCGAGACCTTTACGCGCTCCGTGAGTGGAGATGAAGTATTCCAACACCGAAAGGCCTTCACGGAAGTTCGAAGTAATGGGACGCTCGATAATCTCACCCGACGGTTTGGCCATCAAACCACGCATTCCGGAGAGCTGCTTAATCTGGTTCTTGTTACCACGAGCACCGGAGTCAACCATCATGAAGAGCGGATTGGCTTTCTCGGAACCTTCGTTATACTCAAGCTTACGATAAAGAGCATTCGCGATATTGTCGGAAGCGCGGGTCCAAACGTCGACCACCTTCTGGTAGCGCTCACCGTCGGTGATGACACCATTACGGTAATGCTTGGAAACGGTCTCAATCTCAGCGTAAGCCTTCTTGAGCTCCTCGGGCTTCTCCTCGGGAATCACCATGTCGACGATACCAATGGAACAACCGGAACGGGTCGCTTCAGCAAAGCCAAGTGACTTCAAGCGATCCATGGTCTTTACAGTCTCGGGACCACCGGCACACTGATAGCAGCGCCAAATGATGTCTCCGATTTGTCCTTTGCCGACGTTATTGTTGATAAAGCCAACTCCTTCGGGCCAGATCTCGTTGAAACGAACACGACCGGGAGTGGTTTCGAGAATCTTGGCTTCCTTGTCACCAAAGACAGTGTCTTTACCGTAGTCCGGGTTACGCACGCGGATGTACTGGTGGTAGTCGACCTTGCGGTTGGCAATCGCGAACTCCACTTCAGTGGTGTTTTCGAAGAGGCTCAAGTGACCTTGCTTTTCGATCTCCTTAGGAGTGCGAACTCGGGCCCAGGTGAGGTAGTAGGTTCCAAGAATAATGTCCTGCGAAGGAGTAATCACGGGACGTCCGGATGCCGGTGAGAAGATGTTATTGGTCGCAAGCATAAGCTGGCGACACTCCATCTGGGCTTCAACCGAAAGTGGCACGTGCACCGCCATCTGATCACCATCGAAGTCGGCATTGTATGCTCCGCAAGTCAGCGGGTGCAAACGAATAGCAGATCCCTCAATGAGGACGGGCTCGAAAGCCTGGATGGACAAACGGTGGAGGGTCGGCGCGCGGTTCAGCATCACCGGATGACCTTTGGTCACTTCAGCAAGGATGTCCCAAACTTCGGTGGTCTTGCGGTCGATCATCTTCTTGGCTGAACGAACAGTATGGCAGTAACCCAGCTCCTTCAGACGACGGATGATGAACGGCTCGAAGAGAGTCAGAGCCATCTTCTTGGGAAGACCGCACTGGTTCAACTTAAGCTCAGGGCCAATCACGATCACGGAACGACCGGAGTAGTCCACACGCTTACCAAGGAGATTCTGACGGAAACGTCCGCCCTTACCCTTGAGCATATCGGAAAGCGACTTAAGAGCACGGTTGCCGGCTCCGGTCACGGCACGTCCATGACGTCCGTTATCGAAGAGGGCATCAACCGCCTCCTGCAGCATGCGCTTTTCGTTTCGGATAATGACTTCAGGAGTCTTCAACTGCATCAAGTTGCGGAGACGATTGTTCCGGTTAATGACACGGCGATAGAGATCGTTCAGGTCGGAAGTCGCAAAGCGGCCACCTTCCAAAGGAACCAGAGGACGAAGATCGGGAGGAATGACAGGAAGAACCGTCATGATCATCCACTCGGGACGCGTATTCGAGTAGAGGAATCCGCGGGCGAGCTTGAGGCGCTTGGCCAGCTTCTTGCGGTTCTGCTTCGAACGAGTCGCTTCCATGGCCTCTTCAAGCTCAACGATAAGCTTTTCAAGGTCGGTTTGGCTCAGGAGATCACGAATCGCCTCGGCACCCATTCCGGCGCGGAAGGCTTCGTCACCGTAATCTTCCTCGGCGTCACGGAGTTCATTTTCAGTGAGGAGTTGGCCAGCCTCAAGAGGAGTCTTACCGGGCTCGGTCACAAGGTAGTCCTCATAGTAAATAACACGCTCAAGTTCACGCGCGGTCATGTCGAGGACAAGACCGATACGGGAAGGCATGCACTTGTAGAACCAAATGTGGGAGACCGGAACAGCAAGGTCGATGTGGCCCATGCGCTCACGACGAACCCGAGAGAGGGTCACCTCAACACCACAACGGTCACAGACGGTGCCCTTGTGTTTGATGCGCTTGTATTTCCCGCAGGCACATTCCCAGTCGCGGGTCGGTCCGAAGATCCGCTCGCAGAAGAGCCCGCCTTTTTCCGGCTTGAATGTCCGGTAGTTGATGGTTTCAGGATTGAGAACCTCGCCATTGGACCAAGACCGAATGGTCTCGGGATTGGCGACGGTAATGGAAACCTGGTCGAAGGGATCCGGCTTGGTATCCACTCCGTATAGTTCGCGAAGATTAGTTTCAACACTCATGAGATCAGTTTAAGTAGTTTGGAATTTATGTTCTCTGGGTTGGATTTAGACAGTGAGATCATCGAGGGAGAAGTCCTCGTTGTTACTGGCGCCGGGCTCGGATCCGGAACGTCCAGGACGGACATCCAAACCGAGTGACTGCATTTCTTTGATCAAGACGTTGAAACTCTCAGGAGTTCCCGCCTCGAGTTGATTGTCCCCTTTCACGATGGCTTCGTAGATGCGCGTGCGGCCTTGCACGTCATCGGATTTCACCGTGAGAAGTTCCTGGAGAGTATAGGCGGCGCCGTAGGCTTCGAGCGCCCAAACCTCCATCTCTCCGAATCGCTGACCACCATACTGGGCCTTACCACCGAGCGGTTGCTGGGTGACCAGTGAGTATGGGCCAACGGCACGAGCGTGAATCTTGTCAGCCACGAGGTGACCAAGCTTCAACATGTAAATGATTCCGACCACGACAGGCTGGTGAATGGCATCACCAGTGCGTCCGTCATAAAGAGTCGACTTACCAGCGACTGATCCGTCTTTGCCGTCACCAATCCAGGTGAAGCCTTCAACTTTCTTCGCTTCGCTCATATATTCCCAAATCTTAGATTCGTGAATACCGTCAAAAATTGGAGTCGCGACCTTGAAGCCGAGCGCTTTCGCGGCGACACCAAGGTGGGTCTCAAGAACCTGTCCAACGTTCATACGGGATGGCACCCCGAGCGGGTTGAGGCAGATGTCAACGGGAGTTCCGTCGGAGAGGTAAGGCATGTCCGCCTCGGGAACAATGACCGCAACCACCCCTTTGTTTCCGTGACGACCGGCCATCTTGTCACCCACGCTAAGTTTACGCTTGGCAGCAACATAGACCTTCACTTCCTTGACCACGCCGGGATCGACTTCGTCACCACTCTCAATTTGATCGAGGCGGCGCTCACGGTCTCCGTCGAGTTCCGCGAAGCGGCTTTCGAATCCGGAGATGATTTCGAGAATCTTATTACGAATTGGAGAAGGATCGATTTCGATGTGATCATAGACCGACGCCAACTTGCGAAGGAGGGTCTTGGTGATCTTGCGGTTGGCCGGGATGATAATCTCACCGGACTGCGCATTCACGACATCGAGAGGAATCTTTTCCCCAAGAAGAATATCGGAGAGCTTCTCGGTCAATTGATCGGTCAGCTGATCGTTCTTCTTCTTGTAGTCGTCGTTGATCTTCTTGAGTTGCTTCTTGAGCTTAGCTGGATCTCCTTCGATCTCCTTACGACGGGCTGCGCCATGTGTCGTAATACGGATATCCTGAACAATCCCAGTGCAACCGGAGGGCACGCGGAGGGCGGTGTCCTTCACGTCAGCGGCTTTCTCACCAAAGATCGCACGAAGAAGTCGTTCCTCCGGAGCCAGTTCCGTTTCGGATTTCGGAGTGATTTTACCGATAAGAATATCGCCGGGCTTCACTTCGGCGCCGATACGAACGATTCCGTCGTGATCGAGGTTCTTGAGAGCCTCTTCACCGACGTTTGGAATGTCACGGGTGATTTCTTCCGGTCCCAGCTTGGTGTCACGAGCGGCACACTCGAATTCACTGATGTGAATTGAAGTGTAGATGTCATCTTTCACCATGCGCTCGGAGATCACGATAGCATCCTCGAAGTTGTATCCGTTCCATGGCATGAAGGCCACGAGAACATTGGCTCCGAGAGCAAGCTCACCGTGCTGGGTATTTGGACCATCGGCAATAATATCGCCGTTCTTGATCTTTTGACCCGTCCTTACGAGCGGCTTCTGGTTGATGCATGAACCGGAGTTCGACCGCATGAACTTACGAAGCGGATAGACGAAGACTCCCTTGTCCGGAGCAGAGCGAATCGACTCAGGCTCCGAGAGGAAACGTTCATCGGAGACCGGAAGCGATCCGTCCTTGGTCGTGATGATGTATTCGGCGGAAGAAGCTGCGACGATTCCGTCGGCTTCAGCCACGATCACAGCGCGTGAATCACGAGCGGCTTTCTCCTCAAGTCCGGTGCCGATGTATGGCGAGTCGGAAACGAGAAGCGGCACACCCTGGCGCTGCATGTTAGATCCCATGAGCGCGCGGTTGGCATCATCGTGCTCGAGGAACGGGATGAGTCCGGCGGCCACCGAAACGAGCTGCTTGGGCGAAACATCCATGTAATCCACCCGGTCGGGAAGAACTTCCAGAAATTCACCACGCTCACGGGCGGTGATTTTCTCGTTGAGGAAGGCACCCTTCTTGTCGATGGTGTTATTTGCCTGGGCAATGAGGTATCCCTCCTCCTGGTCGGCGGTAAGATACTCAATCGTGTTGGAGACCTTACCCTTCTTAACAACACGATAAGGAGTTTCAATGAATCCAAACTCGTTGATACGAGCATAAGTGCACATCGAGTTAATGAGTCCGATATTCGGACCTTCCGGAGTCTCAATCGGGCAAATTCGTCCGTAGTGGGAAGTGTGAACGTCTCGCACTTCAAAACCAGCACGGTCGCGATTGAGTCCGCCCGGTCCAAGGGCCGAAAGACGGCGCTTGTGGGTCAACTCGGCAAGCGGGTTGGTTTGGTCCATAAACTGCGAAAGCTGGGAACGACCGAAGAAGTCGCGAACAACCGCGCTGAGCGCTTTCGGGTTGATCAACTTCTGCGGCGTCATGCCCTCGATGTTCACATCAAAGAGAGTCATGCGCTCTTTTACGAGGCGCTCGGTGCGGGCAAGACCGACGCGGCACTGGTTGGCAAGAAGCTCACCAACAGCACGAACACGGCGTGAACCAAGGTGGTCGATATCGTCGAGGATACCCTCCCCTTTCTTGAGATTGAGAAGATACTTGGTCGCTGCGAGGAAATCCTGACCAACCATGATGCGCTCACCGGCATCAACGTCGATACGAAGCTTCTGATTGATTTTGTAACGACCAACGCGAGTAAGATCGTATTTCTTGGGATCAAAGAAGAGACGTTTCAGAAGAGCGCGGGCATTGGCAGCCGTGGGTGGATCACCAGGGCGCAGTTTGCGATAGATGTCCTTGAGGGCGGACTCTTCGTCGAATGCAGGATCCTTCTTGAGGGACTTAACGAGAATCTCGTCTTCGCTGGCATCAATGACCTCCACGGTCTTCTGACCGAGGGCAACGAGCTGGCGAACCACTCCGATGGAGAGAGCTTCATAGGCGCGGGCCACAACAAGCTCTCCATCCTTGATATCCTCGAAAGGCATGAGGGAAGCAAGGGACTCTTCGTCCATCTTGTCGCTGATCTTGAGCTTCTGAATGTTGTAGAAGTTCGAGACCAAATCACGCTCGGCAGGATATCCGAGAGCACGAAGGAAAGTCGTTGCGAGGAACTTACGGCGGCGGCGACGACGGTCGAGGTAGACGTAGGCGAGATCGTTCGTGTCGAACTGAACCTCAAGCCACGATCCGCGGTCGGGAATAATACGGAAGGAATGAAGAATTTTTCCGTTGAGGTGAATCGACTTCTCAAAGCAGATACCCGGGGAACGGTGGAGCTGTGACACAATGACACGCTCGGCGCCGTTAATCACAAAGGTTCCACGGCGGGTCATCATGGGAAGCTCTCCCATGTAAACACGCTCTTTCTTGGTGCCGGTATCGTCCTTCAAATTGAAGGTCACATAGAGGGCTGCAGAGAAAGTCTCGCCGGTGCGCAAGGCATCCAGGGCGGTCATCTTCGAATCCTCGATATCATAGGAAACAAAACCGAGTTCAATGGTTTCGTCGTAGCTCTTAATAGGAAAGACCTCCTCAAAAACTGCCTGCAGACCGTTCTCGGTGCGCTGGGAGGGAGGGACGTCTTTTTGCAGGAAATCCTCATAGGATTTAGACTGCACTTCAATAAGGTTTGGAGGTTCGATGACCTCCTCGATGGTTCCGAAGTATTCGCGCTTCAACATAGTGTAATCCGGATGGAATTTACACCGGACCCACAGGGGCCGGTGTTAGATTTTTTGGTTTGGAATTGCAATTCCGTTTGTGTGCGGTGAGCGGGCACGAACGGAGAACAGCTAATTTCAGTTGGTGAAACGGGCTGATCTCCGGCCGGGCCCAATCCCGGTCGAAACCGGGACTGGGGTAAAATCCGGAGGGTCTACTTGAGCTCGACTTTGGCGCCGGCCTCTTCGAGAGCCTTTTTAGCTTCCTCAGCAGCATCCTTGGCAAGGCCTTCGGCTACAGCAACGGGAGCTGATTCAACAAGCTTCTTGGCTTCGGCAAGACCGAGACCGGAAGCAACTCCGCGAACAGCCTTAATGACAGCAATCTTGTTGCCACCGGCTTCTGCGAGAACCACGTCGAATTCAGTCTTCTCTTCAGCTGGAGCTGCGTCGGCGGCTGGGCCGGCTGCTGCTGCTGCGACTGGAGCAGCGGCGGAAACGCCCCACTCTTCTTCAAGGTTCTTTACCAATTCGGCTGCTTCCAAAACGGAAAGCTTACCGAGCTCTTCTGCTAATTTTGTAATGTCTGACATTGTATTGTTTTGTCGGTATCGTCGCGTTCAAGGCTTTTAAACATTTCAATCTCACTGCCGTAAGATCGACGAGGAACCAGTTTTGTTGTCCAGGAATTCCGCTCTTCGATAAATCGATGACCGGAAAACCATCCGTTCAAATTTGTTGGGTTTAGCCTTCGTCGGGGAACTTGGCTTTGATGACACGGGCCAGCGATCCGGCGGGCTCGTTGATGGTGCGAAGCAACTTGGTTGCCGGCGCGTTGATGGTCGAGAGAAGCATTCCAAGCATAACTTCCCGTGAAGGAAGACTCGCAAGTGCGGTGACTTGGGCGGCATCGAGAACCGATCCGTCGAGGATTCCGGCCTTGATTTCGGGCTTATTGAACTCCTTGGCGAAGTTGGCAACAGCTTTGGCCACGCCACATACATCGGAATCTCCGGTGATGAAGGCGGTCTGCCCTACAAGGCTTTCGCTGAGGTCAGGAAGTCCGGCGTCGGCGAGAACACGCTTCATGAAAGTATTCTTGGCAACGTGGCACTCGGCTCCGGCTTCGGAAAGACGACCGCGTAGTTCGTCAAACTCAGGAACAGTCACTCCGGTGTAGTCCACTACCAAGACGAAGGGAGACACGTCCACGCGCTCCTTAATTTCATCGAGAATGTATTTTTTATCTGGGTTCATGGCAGTAGGTTAAGACGTGGTATAAATGGATGGATCGAGGCTCAAACCGGGGAGCATCGATGAGGAAATGGTAATATTCTCGATGTAATTGCCTTTGGCAGAAGCGGGCTTGGCTTTCACGAGACTCTCGATGAGAGCACCGGCATTTTCGGCAATCTGCTCTTCGGAGAAGGAAGCTTTTCCGACGGCAGCAGCGATGTTGGCGTTTTTGTCGATCTTATAATCGATCCGACCGGCCTTAACTGCATTGACCGCCTTGGCCGTATCATTGGTAACCGTTCCAGTCTTGGGATTGGGCATGAGGCCGCGTGGTCCGAGAACCCGGGCAACCTTACGCACCTCAGTCATGGCATCGGGAGTGGCGATCGCAGCGTCGAAATCGACATAACCGCCTTGCACCTTCTTGATCAGCTCTTCGAATCCCACTTCGTCAGCTCCTGCTTCTTCAGCAGCCTTGGCCGCATCGCCTTGGGCGAATACGATCACGCGGACAGTCTTACCGGTTCCGTGGGGCAGGGCCACACTTCCGCGGACCATCTGGTCGCTTTTACGAGGATCGACACCCATGTTCGCTGAAATGATGACTGTTCCGTCGAACTTGGGCGCGGGGAACTTCTTAAGAAGAGCGGCAGCGTCTGCGAGGGAGTATTTCGCTCCTTCTTCGACGAGGGCTGCGGCCTTCGCGTAACGTTTACTTCTTTTATTACTCATTGTTTTTTTGGCAGTGCGATCGGATGGCCTATTAAAACCACCCTCCTGCTATTGGATTGCCCTCCCCTCTTCAGAGTCGGGCGAGATTGAATTTAGGCTTCGATTTCGAGGCCCATCTGGCGGGCGGTGCCAGCCAAGATCTTGGCGGCCTGCTCGGGGTCGTTGGTGTTGAGATCAACGATCTTGCGGTCGACGACTTCCATCAACTTGGCGCGTGACAGCGTGCCAACCTTAACTTTGTTGGGTTCACCGGAACCGGAAGCAAGTCCGGCAGCCTTCTTGAGAAGGACCGCTGCGGGCGGCTGCTTGGTAACGAAAGTGAAGCTGCTGTCATTATAAACCGTGATGATCGTCGGGAGGAGATCTCCGGCAGACGCCTGGGTCGCCGCGTTGAATTCCTTGCAGAAACCCATGATATTAACTCCGGCCTGACCGAGTGCGGGACCGACGGGAGGTGAAGGATTTGCTTGTCCTGCCTGGATTTGCAGTTTGAGAACGGATTTTACTTCCTTAGCCATGATATGAGGTGAGTGATAAAGTTTTGCCCTACGGGCGGAGAGGTGTGGTGGGTTTTATTGAGATAAAGTCAAGAAAGAAACAACTTAGCCCTTCTCAACCTGCCAGTATTCGAGCTCCACCGGGGTGGAACGGCCAAAAATGGTAACTGCAACGCGGAGCTTGCCCTTTTCAGGGTCAATTTCCTCCACAATGCCGTTTTGACTTTCAAAGGGACCGTCGGAGACCTTTACGGTATCGCCAACTTCAAATTCGATGGACGGACGAACACTCCCCTCACGCTCCTCGATCTGACTGAGCATGCTGGCGACTTCCTTGGCACGCATCGGGATCGGCTGGCTTTTGGCCCCGGCAAATCCGATGGCTCCATCAAGTTCCTGCATGAAATACCAGGTATCTTCGACAACCTCGTTGTTGGGCTGCAGAAGGTGCATGTTGATGATGACGTATCCCGGGAAGAATTTCTTCTTACTCTCGGTTTTCTTGCCGGCACGGACTTCGGAGACCAATTCGGTAGGAACAAGAACATTGAAGATCTTGTCGCCAAGCTCTTCCGATTCCACGAGACGCTCGATGCGGCTCTTCACCTTCTGCTCCTGACCGGAGAGAACGTGAACCACATACCATTGGTCTTTCGGTGCGGGAATGGTGGGCATGAGAGTAGTAAGAAGTGATTGGTAAATAAAATGGGATGAAGGCGCCTATTGGGCGAGACCTCCGATGAATGTTACGGCTTGGGTATGAATGAGATCCCAGAGGCTGACGTAGGCGGCGAGCAGGATGATGGCAACCAGCACGACCAAAGTTGAATCAATCAATTCCTTGAATTTCTTGAATCCACGAACTTTGGGATCGGGATCCCAAGGCCAAGATGCTTTGCGGAGCTCGGTTTTGACCTCACCGATGAATTTAAAGGTTTTTTGGAACATGAAATTGAATGATTGCTAATTGAAGTGGCAGGACAGGCGAGACTCGAACTCGCAACACCTGGTTTTGGAAACCAGTACTCTACCAATTGAGCTACTGTCCTTTTACTTTTAAAGATTTGTTTTTTGAGGCGACTGAGGGGGCACCCCTTACAGAGTGCCCCCATTAAAACCAGCCTGACAGACTGTCACCCGAGCGGGAAAACAATCTATCGATTTTAGTGATTATTCGAGAATGTCGCCAACACGTCCGGCACCAACGGTGCGGCCGCCTTCACGAATCGCGAACCGCATGGACTTCTCCATGGCAACCGGAGTGATCAGTTCAATTGTGAGGCTGACGTTATCACCAGGCATCACCATTTCAACTCCATCAGGAAGAGAAATAGAACCAGTCACGTCCGTTGTGCGGAAATAGAACTGTGGACGGTAGTTGCTGAAGAATGGAGTGTGACGTCCACCTTCGTCCTTCGAAAGAACGTAAACTTCAGCAGTGAACTTGGTGTGAGGAGTCACAGAACCAGGCTTCACGATACACTGACCACGCTCAAGGTCGTCCTTCTTAAGTCCGCGGACAAGAAGACCGACGTTGTCCCCTGCACGACCTTCGTCGAGCAACTTACGGAACATTTCGATGTCAGTAATGGTGGTCTTCTGAGTGTCGCGGATACCCACGATCTCAACCTCACCCATCTTCTCAATGATACCACGCTCAATACGTCCGGTAGCAACGGTTCCACGTCCTTCAATCGAGAACACGTCCTCAATAGGCATGAGGAAGTCCTGATCAACAGGGCGCTCAGGCTCAGGAATGTAGCTGTCAACAGCGTCCATGAGCTTAATGATGTTCTCCTTCTGAGCGGCGTCGCCTTCAAGAGCACCAAGGGCGGAACCCTTGACAATGGGGATGTCGTCCCCGGGAAATTCATACATGCTGAGAAGCTCGCGCACTTCCATTTCGACGAGCTCAAGAAGCTCCTCGTCGTCGACCTGATCGGTCTTATTGAGGAAGACCACAAGAGCGGGCACACCAACCTGACGAGCAAGCAGGATGTGCTCTCGGGTCTGGGGCATTGGGCCGTCCGCAGCGGAAACCACGAGAATACCACCGTCCATCTGGGCGGCTCCGGTAATCATGTTCTTCACGTAGTCAGCGTGACCTGGGCAGTCAACGTGCGCATAGTGACGAGTGTCGGTTTCATATTCGACGTGAGCGGTGGAAATAGTAATTCCACGCTCTTTCTCCTCTGGAGCGGCGTCGATTTCGTCATAAGCCTTTGCTTCTCCACCCATCTTCTCAGCGAGGACGGTGGTGATAGCGGCGGTGAGGGTGGTCTTTCCGTGGTCAACGTGGCCGATTGTGCCGACATTGACGTGAGGCTTATTCCTTTGGAACTGTTCTTTAGCCATTGTTCTGGTTGGTTTTAATTTAGCTGTTTTTGTCGTTTGAAGATTTCTGCTGGAGCTTTTGGCGGGAATTGAACCCGCGACCTCGTCCTTACCAAGGACGCGCTCTACCCCTGAGCTACAAAAGCAATTCCTACAAATTTCTATCAATCGCAATTAGCATTGGGACAAGCGCACACAAGACCATTTCTAGGTTTTATCTGCCACTCCCCGCTGCTCAAAGCGAGCGGGAAGCTATCAAAGTCGGTCACTCTGTCAAAAGTATTTTCAAAAGAATGTCTCTTTAGCTGGAAACCCTATAAAATGGAGGTTTTCGAGGGATTCCTCAAGCCAAAAAGTGGCGTTTGGAACCCCTTTTTACCGAATTATTCTTCAACTAAACGATTAAACCTCTCGATTCGCTCCGTATGACCGGATTCTTCGTCGATATCGACAATCACGCCACAGAGCCTCACCGGGCCCTTGGCCACCGGAAATCGCGTCGGTAATCCTGTCCGAAAGCGCCAAACCACCGAATCCACCTCTCTCCCAAGGACGGACACATCCGGCCCACACATCCCGGCATCGGTCAAATAAGCCGTTCCACCAGGAAAAATCGTCTCATCCGCCGTCTGAACGTGGGTGTGTGTGCCCACCACCAGAGAAGCCAGCCCATCCAGAGCCCGTCCCATCGCGATTTTTTCGCTTGTGGCCTCGGCATGGAAATCCACCACGATCATTTTCACCCCCTCTTCCTCCCGAAGACGCTTAATCTCGTCTTCCAGCATCGTTAAAGGGTTTTCCAGCGGCGGATTCATAAAGGTCCGCCCCATCGCATTCAACACCGCCACTTTCCCCTTCGCCGTTTCCAGCACTACTGATCCTTTCCCTGGCGCCTCCGCCGGAAAGTTGATCGGCCTCAATAGCCTCGGCTCCGTCGGGAAATAATCCAAAATATCGCGTTGGTCCCAAACATGATCCCCCGTCGTGACCACCGCAGCCCCTACCCGAAGCAGATCAATGCTGATTTTCGGGGTAATCCCCCGCCCTCCGGCGGCATTTTCACCATTGATAATGATAAAATCCACTTCCTCCGATTTCTTGATCTCCGCCAGTTGGCCAATCACCGCCGCACGGCCGGGCGAACCAACCACATCTCCCAAAAATAAAACTCTCATCATGGCACTACTTTTTTTTGAAGTTGCGAGCCCTTCGGCAACGCTCCATCAGTGAAGCATGACAAAAGGGGGCTGGACAACGTCAATCCACTGGATCGTGATCGCCCTCGTTGTTTTAGTCGCAGGATATCTCCTCACTCGTGAAGGCGAAGAGGCCCTGCCGCCTCCGACTCAAACCAGCCTCCGGACCGAGCTTGCCCTCGCCCAGCTCGGCATCCCGCCGGACTGGTCACATCTGGACCGCTTCCAGGATACCATTTCACGCGGCACCTTCCTCAAACGCCTCGAAACGATCTATACCACGAACGACAGCTGGAAAAAATGGATCGAGGTCTCCGACACCGAGGCCACCTTGATTACTGCGGAGGATCCTTTCATCCTCCGCTTTGCCAAATCCGACAAGAACTCTCCGGGCTCGATCTGGAATTGGAAAAAACGATCTGAACTCCTCCCTTCAAGAAATCTTCCCCTCGAAGGCCTCATCATCGCGATAGACCCCGGGCACATCGGTGGAGAATTTGCAAAAATCGAAAAGCGCAAACTCAACTACCCCAACACGCCGGTCATCGAGGAAGGCACCATGACTCTTCGCACCGCAAAGTACCTTCAACCACTTCTCGAAAATCTCGGCGCGAGCGTCTCTCTCACCCGAACCAAAACCGAACCCGTCACCCCGCTCCGCGCCAAAAACTTCCCCGATCCGCAGCTCTTCTATCGCACCGCCGAAATCCGAGCCCGCGCCGACCTCATCAACAAACAGATCAAACCCGACCTCGTCATCTGCCTCCACTTTAATGGCTCGGGCTCTCCGGCACTCTCCTCCGGACAACACTTCCATGTCATTCTCCCCGGAGCCTTTCACGAATCCGAAATCGCGCACGACGACGAACGCTTCGAAATGCTCCAACGCCTCCTCTCCGGCACCATCGAGGAAGAACTCCCACTCGCCGCCAGCATCGCCGCCTCCTTCGAGGAAGAAACCGATCTGCCAGCCTACACCTATCGGGCCAATCACCAATTTTCGACCAATCTCGACAACAATCCTTTCCTCTGGGCCCGCAACCTTCTCGCCACCCGCCTCTACCAGTGCCCCGTCATTTTTCTGGAACCCTATGTCATGAACAGTACCAACTTTGTCGAACGCATCAAGGCCGGGGACTACGAAGGCATTAAATTTATTGATGGCAAAAATCGTCGCTCGGTATATCGCGAATATGCCCACGCCGTTGCAGACGGGCTCGCGAGACACTACACTTCGATTCATGACTAACCTCCTCATCGCAGGCGCCGGATTTCTTGGCTCGGAAATCGCCCGACAAGCGGCCCCGGATTTCAAGGTCACCACGCTCACCAAATCCGGCGGCGATGGCTCGCTCGCCTGCGATCTCTCCTCGGAGTCCGAGATCAAAAAGCTCCGCGAGAAAATCCCCACCCCCGATCTCATCATCCACTGCGCCAGCTCCGGCCGCGGCGGACCCGAGGCCTATCAAGCGATCTTCGTCAACGGCACCCGCCGCCTCAAAGAGACCTTCCCGGAAGCCCATCTCCTCTTCACATCCAGCACTTCCGTCTACCATCAGACCGAAGGCGAAACCGTCGATGAAACCAGCCCCACTTCTCCCGAACGCGAAACAAGCCGCCTTCTCTTAGAAGCAGAGAAACAAGTCGATACCGCCGCCCGCCTTGCCGGGCTTTACGGCCCCAACCGCAGCGTCATCCTTCGCAAGTTTCTCGCCGACGAAGCCGTCATCGAAGAAGACGGCCGACGTATCCTCAATCAAATCCACGTCCAAGACGCCGCCAGCGCCTGTCTCTTTTTAGCCAAGGGAAAACACTCTGGCGTCTTCAACGTCACCGACGACGAACCGATGAGCCAGCTCGAATGCTACCAAGGCCTCGCAAAGCACTTCAACAAGCCCCTCCCTCCCACCGGCGAGCGCAAGCTCTCCAACAAGCGTGCATGGACCCACAAGTCCGTCAAAAATGCAAAACTTCGCCATCTCGGATGGAAACCCAAATTCCCCCACTTTTTCTACGCTCTCAAAGAGTAGACGAAAGCTCCAGCTTTCGATCCCTGCCATCCACAATGAAAGCTGAAGCTTTCAACTATTCTCCTCTGCTACGCGATAATCTTATCCACCAGCTTGCTATCGCGCTTCTCTGGTCCTAATTCACTCTTCGCTCCCGTGGTCTTGATCATGGTATTGTAAACATCCAAGCCTTCGGAATTCACATCAATAATCTCGCCGGTCTTAAGTCGTCCTCCTGCTCCGGTCACGGCATGGAAGACGCCTGAAAGCTCGCGCTTGGTATCGTTATGACGACCGTCACCCGACTCCGTGGAAATGGTGATCATGGCATTCTCAAGAATCGTCTTCCCATTCGCCTCGCGACAGTCATCAGCCGAAAGCAAGGACAAGAAATGCGCCACTTCGCGCATCTTCATATGAGCATGCATGCGAAGCTGTTCGTTTTTCTTGTCTTCTCTGAATTTGTGCCACCATTCGTGAGAACACCCCTTGTCGCCCGACGCCCTCAACTGCCCGGGGTCGTCAAAGGTGTAACGCTTTTCTCCATTGTAAAAGTAGTCGCCCTTCAGACGAATCCGCTCTCCGGCTGCCAAAAATGTCAGCGACCCAAAACGCGCGCGATCGGTTTGAATCGCGAGCGCATAAAGCTCCGACATCAAGTGCCATTCCCGCGTTAACTCCTCAAGAGTAATATCAATTCCCTGCCCGCCCGGATCAGCCTTTCCACCATGAGGTAGCTCTGACGGCTTCGGCTGATCGGGAGCATTTTGATCGACTTCAAATTGAAAAGCCCGGCGTTCGTATTCGCGAACCCGGTCAAGATGATCCTTGAAACGCCCTTTCGATTCCACCCCCAGCGGCGAACGATTTCCCGAATAAAACTGATACTGCTCCAGGACTGAATCAAGCACGCTCTTCTTCAGCCGCGCACTCGCTTCATCCACCCCCTGAATCCGACCAAAGACCCGCGCAAAGACATCCATCGGGCGTTCCTGCATCGAAGCCGCCACCGTGCCGTCCTCTTTATAGGAATGCACGTAGCGACTCACCCGGCTACGACGGAAAAAAGTCCCCGCCACCAGCGTCGGCACAATCCCTTTTGGCTGACCATTGGGATAGTGCTCCTTGAGAAGAAGCTGATCAATCGAGGCTCCGCCCGACTTTGCCTCGCCATCCGGTCGAGTCGCCGTGAATGCTGCCGACGCCCCATCAAAATGCGCATTAATCCCAGACTCATCAGCCCGCACGTGATCGACGCCCCGCATGATGAGCAACTTATCCGCGAGCGGCTTAAGTGGCTCCATCACTCCGTCAAATCCCTCCTTCTGAAGTGGAGCCGGAATACCCAGCCCAAAGAAGACATTGAAAGCCCGCATGGGAATCTCCGAGGCCGGTTTTTTCACGGTCGCGGCCAGCGACATCTCCTCGAAAAACGGCAAGCCAATCGTGGTTCCGGCAAGGCTGCGAAGTAAAGTGCGGCGGTTCATAATTCTACTGAGTGATCAAGGGTGAGGTGGCCAAAGCGGTAATGACATTCTGATAGGTATGGCCGCGCTTCGTCGATTCCAAATGCACGGAATAAAGATGCGGGCGATCGCTTGTCGCGATGGGGCGCCCGAGAGCAAATTGGGCCAACTTCCAGGTAATATTCTCCTGCACCCGCTGACTGGCTGCAAGGAGGTCAAACAACTCCGGCGCGGTGTGATATTTCACCACCTTCTTCGCCCCGGGAATGAAGACCTCGCCATCCTGCCGAAGGTCGTTCTTAAACCCGTCGACTATGGAATAATGTCCGGTGCCATCATAGCGCTCCAAGGCAAAGGCCAAGGGCTCGAACTTGGCATGACACCCTCCGCAAGACTCTGCTTTCATTCGCTTTTCGGCGACATGTCGTTGAGAGCGTCCCGGCGCCGAAGGAACTGGCGTGGTGTCCGTTCCAGGCGGCGGATCCTTCACCGAACCACGCAACAAGTCATGCAAGACAAACAATCCCCTCGTCACCATCGAGGCATCATCACCACCCATCGTGAGCAAGCTTCCCTGGGTCAGCAACCCTCCGCGCGAAGGATTCTTTTCAAGATCGACCCGCTTAAGCTCCTCCTCTTTTCCTGAAACCGTCAAACCATAATGCTTTGCCAAACGTGGCGTCACAAAGGTTACTTGCGCATTCAAAAGATCGGATAGAGGTCGCTTCTCCTCCCACAAAATATGCTTCACGAAAGCATCGGTCTCCCGCCGCATATCATGGGCCAATTTTGGATCCCAATTGGGATACTTCTCCTTTCCAGGCTGCAAGTGATCAAGGCGCTCCAGATGCAGCCACTCCGCGATGAAGATCTGGGACTGTGTCACCGCCCGGGGATCTCGCAGCATGCGCTCGACCTGTTTTTTGATCTGCCCCGAATCATACAATTGATTCCTCTTAGCAGCCTCCAGCAACTCACCATCCGGCGGCCCTCCCCACACCAGATAACTCAATCGCGAAGCGATTTCATACGAGCCAATCTGTCCTTTCGGCTCGATCCGATAGTGAAACTTCGGCGACTGCAGCATCGCCTGCAGGATATACCCGACCGCGACATCAAATCCTTCTCCCGTCGCTACTACGGTAGTGGAAATCCCCTGATAGAGATCCACATCCTGACTGCTCAACGGCCCTCGCAACACCCAGTGGCCCATCGATTCGATCAAGGCCCGAATGGGCTTCTGAGTGACACTTCGACTCCTTGAAAACCTCTTCGCAAAAGCCCCGACATCCATCCGCTCCACAATCAACTCCGCCAAACGGGCATGCGCTTCGACGTGCTTGAAATCGACCCCCAAATTATACGCGGTATTGGTAAACCCATCCGCTCGCAAATCCGGCGGCAGCATTTCCATGGCCTCTTCGAATATATCCACGCCCGTGACCACACGCACCGTTTCAACATACTCACTCCGGGTGAGACGACGGGGGTAATTCTGAGCGTTAGAGTTCAAGGTATGCGCCGAAGGGTCAAGTGTTTCGCTCGTCCAAACCGCGCCCGTTTCAATCCACTCGCGAAGATATTTTTTCTCTGTCGAGGTAAGAGCATCGCGTTTCTCGGGCATCTCATCCGACTCCACCGAATCCCAAAGCACACTCTTCTTGAGGTGACCTGCCGAGATCACTTTCGCATCAGCAAAAGCAGTCGTCCGCTGGGAAAGATCGAGGTCCCCTTCCGCCGTGCTGGCATCGTGACACTCCAGGCAATGCCGCGCAAAAATCGGCTCGATCTGTGCAATAAACAACTCCCGGCTCCGCCTTTTCGCCAACTCCGCCGGAGTGGCTTTTGGCCTCGGCTTATGTCCCGACTCAAAAAGTCCACGCACCTCTGATTCGCTCAGGGCCCGATCATAAATCGCGACCTGATGGTATTCCCCCAACCACGGCCGGTCTCCGGTAAATTCATTTCCCAATGCCAACAAATACCCGCCATCCCAATTGCTCGTTGCGCCACTGACCGTCTTTTCTCCGGACTTCCGGCCATTCAGAAAAACCCGCGCCCTGCCATCCCGGCTCCGCGTGTAAACGACGTGCGTTTTTTCCAGCTTCACACTTCGTCCCGATGAGGGAAGCGACGGGATCCCGTTCTTGTCATTTTTCGTGGTCCGCAAACGCACATCATACTTGTCTCCCTCCTGCCCAAGAGTGAAATTTCGGTGAGTCGAATCCTTCGAAAGACTCACGATCCGCGCGGGACCGGCTTGTTTCCCATTCGCCGGAGTGATCCATGCCGACAACGTTATCTCTCCCGACTTCTTCACCGCAGAAATCAATCTCGCCGGAGGACGTTCACTTTTGATCATCGTCGACTTGATCACACGCAATCCACTCGCCTCCCGCTTCACCGCCTTGAGATCAGAAATGACCAAATTCACGGCCGGCTTCGCTCCCGATTGGTCCACAATCTTCGCTCCACTCTTCTCATCGAATTGATACAGCACCACCGGCTGTGGAGCGCCCCTTAAGGACGATGACGCGAGAAAGATAGAAAGCAACAAACGCATGACAAACCGGATCTGACCTATACGGAGATCGACCGGAGAATTTTCCAAGCAAAAGATTGGCCCTCAACGATGACAGACCTATGTTTTCCTCCATGAGATCAGCGGCCCTGTTCCTCGCCGTCGCGGCCGGATACATCCTGCTGCAAGGATCTCCCGTCTCATGGCATCCCATTCTTCGAGTTTGTCTTGCCGTCACCGCCCTCGTCATCGGCATCATTATTTGGGGAAAACGAGACAAACCCACCAGCACCGTGGCCCAACCAGCCCGTCCGCCCAGGTGGCTCGACTACCTCACTGTCGGGGTTGCTCTCCTCGTCGTGGAGTGCTTTTTCCTCTTCGTCCTCGCCACTGTTCCTGACAAGGCGGAAATACTCGCTCTCGATCTCGATTCCCATCTCCATCCGGAAGGGTATGAAACCGAAGAAGAATCCGGCCCCGGTGAAGGTGCTGGAAAAAGCTCCGGAGATCAACTCAGCTCAGGCAACTGGCTCTGGCGCGGAAAAGGCGAAATCCATCTTCAAAGCAAAGGTCGGATCCGCCCCTCCAACCGCCCGGAAGTCTACCTCTGGCCCAAGAGCGACAAAGACTACAAGCTTTTCAACAACAGCCAGCGCTTCCTGAGAATCTTCACTCTGGCCACTTACAAGAAGGCCGTTTGGTCGCCTCTCGTCACCGTCCCCCGCACTCTCACCGCCGAGGATGGCCGGATCGCTCTCAATTCAAAATCCGGAAGAACCGTCGAATACGAAATCTCACACCAGGAAAATGCCAAGGGCCGTAGCCTTGCCGTCACCATTCCAACGCTCAACTCAATCGAAATTCCCTTCCTCCGCGAAACCGCCGCAGACACTTTCCGCCTCCCTCCCATCGCCGCAGACAAGACCATTTATCGCTATGCAGCCACCTCCACTTTGGGAACCTTCGACACCATCCCGGAATCGGCCTCCTTTGAACCCGCCATCGACCCAAGAGGCGAGTATCTCCAACTTCCCAAAGACGATCTTCTCCGCGAGCGCCTCGACACTCTCGCCGCGACCTTCACCGGGTCACCCCGGGAATCACTGAGACAACTCCGCGCCCATCTTTTGCAAAATTGCACCTATTCGCTCGAAGTCGATATTCCTGATGGGAGCGATCCACTCGAAGACTTTCTCTTCGAATCCCGCAAAGGCTACTGCACTCATTTCTCCAGCGCCGGAGCCCTCCTCGCCCGCGCATTGGGGTTCCCCTCCCGCGTCGCCTTTGGATGGTCCGGAGGTCGCTACTACGGAGGACAAAACTTCTACGTCTTCCGCGGTCGCGAAGCCCACGCCTGGACCGAGATTCATCTCAAAGATCACGGCTGGGTCATCTTCGATACCACTCCGATTTCACGAGGGGAAGGATCCCCCAGTGTCGCCAACCAAGATGAGGAATCGCCCACCGATTTTAACGAAATGACGGACGAGAGCCTTACCGTCGGCTCGCTCGCTCCACTTAAAAATGCCGCCCTTGGCGTTGGCTCCATTGGCCTCGTTACCTTTATCATTGCGGTCATTGCCCGTCGCCCCAAAGAAAAGGATGCCGCTACCCGCTCTGCCGCCAATCACCTTCCACCCAGCCCTAACTACCTCACCCTTTTCAAACAAGCCTGCTCCGCCCACGGATACCCCATGCCCGCCGGTCGCACCCTCCGCACGCACCTCGATCTCATCCCTGCCCCGGCCTTCGCCACTGACCTCCTGGACTACCACTACGCCGTGCAATACGCCGACGCCCCGAGAGACAAGAAAAAGGAAAAGTCTCTGTCTCAACAACTCCGCCGCTGGGAGCAAGAGAGGCCTTAGTTTCCATGAGAAACACCCAATGAAAGGAATCGGAATCATTGGAGAAATGATCCCTAGTGTCATTCTTGGAGGAATTCTGCTCGGACTGGTGTCGAGCTCCGTTCTCCTGACTACTCTCTCCCCCTGCTCATCCGCCTCCCCCGCGAAGTAGGCCTCATACTCGAAAGCTCCGGCGACCGGGCCTGCTTCTCCAACCCTAGCCTCTTTGCCTTCGAAAAAGTCTGGATCTACCGAGGCATGTAGCACTTACACTGCGAATGACTAATCCACCCCCCGGATCACTTTCAAAAACGGTTCGAGGTATTTGGTCGCCTTCGCTTCCCCGATCCCCTTCACCAGTAAACCTGCTTCCATCGTCGATGGCCTCAACCTCGCCAGGTGCTCCAACGTTTGATTTGAAAAGATGACATAGGCCGGCACGCGTTCGGCTTTTGCCATGCGATTCCGAACATCCTTCAATCGCTCATAAAGCTTCGCATCGAATCCAAGATCCTCCAAAACCACGCCATCATTCGACACTTTGGAGCCCCCGCCTTGCACCGGCCACTCAAGAGCGTAGCTGGTCTTTCCTAACATCACTTGCTCGCCACGTTGAGTGAGAGTCACGAGAGGATACTCGCCCATCTTGGTCACCAGCAGGCCACCTTCATGCAAACTCCGCGCCAGCGCATTGAGGTAAGCGGTGCCTTGCTCTTTGAGCATTCCGTAGGTTTTCAGCTCATGCAATCGCACGCGCAGCACTTCCTGCGACTTGCTCCCCACCAACATTTGCACAATTCGCCCTCGCCCAAAGATGCCTTCCCAACCCGTCGGGGTCCGTCGTGACATCCGTGCCACACCGCTGAGAAATTTGCGCGTAATCAAATCCTCATCCTCGGTCGGCGCCCTTCGTTCACTGCTCTCCTCTCCCCGGCAGACATCGCAACTCCCGCACAGCGGCGCATTGATCTCCCCAAAGTATTCCAGGACCCACTGCTGACGGCAGGTATTGCCATAGCAAAACTGGACCATCTTCTCCAGCTTCTCGCGATCCCGTCGTTCCTTCTCCTCCAACGCCGCTTCATCGAGCACGAGATCCTTCGCCACGACATCCGGCTTGAGTAACCTCGTCCCCTTCGCCCGCGATCCCGGCACATCGAAGCGCTCGATCCACCGACCCCTCAGCAATGATCCCAGCGCCGCCCCAATCGCCATACCATTCTTAGCCCCGATCGCCTCCTTGATCTGATCCAAGGTTTCATGCGTCTCAAAATTCTCGTCCGCGTGATTAAGAAAGTATTGATAGACATCGCGAATCATCCCCGCTCCGGGATTCACACCATCAATGAAAAATTCCTGCGTCCGGGTGTCAGCGTAATTGAAGAGCAACTCACAAAAAGCCGCCTCCCCGTCACGTCCTGCACGACCCGCTTCCTGATAGTAAGCCTCCACCGATCCCGGGATTTCAAAGTGCACTACGAAGCGCACATCCGAGCGATCGATTCCCATGCCAAAAGCATTCGTCGCCACCGCGATGTCCGCCTTTTTGGAAATAAAAGTATTTTGGGTATCTTCCCGCTCCTGGTCACTCATCCCCCCATGATAAGCGACACATTTCAGCCCCCAGGAATGAATCGTCTCGGCCACTTCATCAACTTTCTTTCGCGTGGCACAATAAACGATCCCTGTCTTGTGCGCCTTCAGCACCTTTTGCAGTCTCGCGTATTTCTGCGCCACCTTCTCCACCGCCGTCACGGTGAAACTAAGATTCGGACGCTCAAAGCCGCTGATATTTTCGAAAGGCTCACGAAGTTGCAGCACCTTCCTAATATCCTCCCGCACTATTGGCGTGGCCGTTGCGGTGAGAGCCACACACTGGGGACGACCAAGCGCCTCCAGCGCCTTCCCCAGCTTCATGTAATCCGGCCGAAAATCGTGTCCCCATTGGCTCAAGCAGTGCGCCTCATCAATCGCCACCATCTCAATAGAAACATCCTTCAAGGCGTCCATAAACGAAGAGGCCTTAAATCGCTCCGGCGCAATGTATACCAGTCGATAATCCCCCCGCCGCATTCCATCCAGTCGTTCCTTCTGCTCCGGCCAGCTTAAGGTCGAGTTGATCAAGGTCACGGCAACGTCCCGCTCTACCAGCGCATCGACCTGATCTTTCATCAGCGCGATCAGCGGGCTCACCACCAAGGTCACCCCTTCCCGGCAAAGCGCCGGCAGCTGGTAACAGAGTGACTTACCACCCCCCGTCGGCATGACCACCGAGCCGTCCTGTCCCGAGAGAATATCCCCGATCACCACTTCCTGCCCGTCAAGGAAGTCTTCGAATCCAAAGACTTCCTTTAAAACTTCCCGCGCGCGATCAAGAGATGACATCACAGCCATTCAAATGAACACCTATCGAAAGTGCAAGAAAATCAATTCAGTTGCATGGTTTTGGAGAAATGGCACGTTCACGTCCGCCAAAACAAATGAAAACAATATCACTCATTACAGCCGTCTCGCTTCTTGCCTCATCCTTCAGCTTTGCCGGCGGAGAAGGCTGGACCAGCGACTTCGCAGCAGCGAAGGCCCAAGCCGCCAAAGAGGGCAAAGACCTCCTCATCGACTTCACCGGCTCCGACTGGTGCGGCTGGTGCATCAAACTCAACGAGGAAGTCTTCCAACACGATCCCTTCAAGAAAGGCGTCGCTGATCAATTCGTCCTCGTGGAACTCGATTACCCACGGGACAAATCGAAGTTAGACGAAAAAACGATTAAGCAAAATGATGAGCTTAAGAGCACTTACGAACCACGAGGATTCCCGACCATCCTCCTCACCGACGCCAGCGGAAAACCATACGCTCAAACCGGGTATCAAAAAGGAGGTCCCGAGGCCTACGTGAAGCACCTCGACGAGCTTCGCGCTAAAAAAACAGACCTCATGAAAAGCTTCGAAGAAGCCGACAAGCTTGAAGGCGTCGCCAAAGCCAAAGCTCTTGTCGAGGCTCTTGGCACACTCCAACCCCAGCATCACAAACATTACTCCGATAAAATTTCGGCCATCGAAAAGGCCGATCCAAAAGACGAATCCGGTTTTGTTAAGGAGCAAAAATTTCGTGCTGCAAAATCAGATCTCGAAAAGCAGCTGAGCACCGCCATGCGGGCCCAAAAACTTGACGATGCGATAAAAGCTGTCGATAGCTTCATCGCCAAGCACAATCCCGAAGGCGCCGAGAAGCAGGAAATCCTCGCGAACAAAGTCAACATTTACATGTCCCAGCAGAAATTGGACGAAGCCGAAAAAGCCCTCGACGAGATCATCGCAGTCGATGCGAAATCCCAGATGGGAACTTCCGCAGCTGGCTTTAAACCCAGGTTAGCAGAAATGAAAAAGAAGGCTGCGGAAAAGAATACCGAAGAAGCTCCTGACAAGCCTGCGGAGAAATCCGAATAGCTTTAACAATTACAACTCCATCAAAAAGCGCGCAGGGACAAGCAAGCCCCGCGCGTTTTTTTATTTCGTCCTACTCGGTTTCAACTTCATAGACAAAGCGGAAATAACGCGCCCCTTGTGTCGCAGGCATTGATCTCGTTACCATCCCGGCGTTATTCGCCGTCACCGGAGTTCCCTCGCTCCAATTCACTAAATCTTCCGAGATTTTCAAAAGATACCTCGTCCGGGGCACTCCCGGTGTGCTCACCGTCACCCTGGGACTTCCATTCACCATCTGTACTCCCACTTCGGTTTCATCGGCAGTCAAAAGAATCACCGACAATCCACCTTCTTCCCCGAAGGGCGACGACCACTTTTCGTCGGTATACACCGAAGTCCCAGTCAAGGTTCCCAAAAACGTCACCAAGGCCTCTTTCTGAGCCTGACTCAGATTCAAACGCTGGCCTCCCGTGGGCTGAGTCACACCCGGACGGGGCGGCGGGCCTGCCAAACGACGATCCAATCCCGTGGTCACCGCGGGAATAGCGTTGTAGTGATTCACGACATCCAACAATGAGCTCAGCGAAGCATTGTGCATGAATCCCCCATGCGGAGTGCCGTCGGCCGACACCACATCGCGCAAACTCGGAGACCGGGTGACAGTGAAGTCCAGCCCTCCTGCCAAAGTCCCCGTCACTCCGTTATGTCCGCTATTCGGATCGATATCGAATTCCGGCGCTTGGTGACAGGCATTGCACCCCGCCCCGCCACCCGGAGCATTCGGTGGGCTCATGAAAATGCGCTTCCCGTCGTTTTCTTCAGCAGTGAAATTTTGAAAAGGAGCGTTGGGATTATTCACTTGGGTAAGGCCTTGGTCGTACTTGCTGTCGAATGATTGAATGCTACGCACGAATTGCGCCAAGGCTCCCTGGACCCGCGCCTCGGTGATCTCGCCATCTCCATAGAGTCCGGTGAAGAGCACCCGATAAAGCTCGATGGCCTCCAGCCGATCCACCAAATATGAAAAATCCGGATCCCCTTCCGTTCCGCTGAATCCCATCTCAACATGATCCTGAATCGGCATCGTCACCTGGTCTTCCAGTGTCTCCACTCTCTCATCCCAGAAGAAATTACGCTCACGTCCGAAGCGCGCATTGATCAGACGCATCGAATGCCGCCCCGTGGCCCCGGCCACTCCCTGACTTGCGATATCAGGATCACCAAAGCCGTGCTCCTGCTGATGACATGACGAGCAAGATACCGTTCCATCCACCGAAAGTCTCGGGTCATAAAAAAGCACTCGTCCCAGAGTCGCGCCAATATTCGAAATGCGATTATCTCCCGGCGTATTGTCCTTTTGAATATAGGCCGGCCGGTCCTGGTTGGCATATTCATGAAGTAAAGTCAGATCGAGAACCCCGTTCTGGGCCATCGCTGAGCTGATCATTGTGTAGAGGATTGTTTGAGCCTTCATGTGGCACATCATCCACATGAAAGATTAAGGAATGATGACGCGAGGCCCCCAAAAGTGTTAAGAGTTCGTAAACTCTAAAAAACAAAGTCGTCTTCTCCGAGAATCTGCACCTCGGTCTCCAGCTCCACGCCGCGCTCCGCTCTCGCGGTCGCTTTAATCTGATCAATCAGGGCCAGAACATCCGCAGCCTTGGCCTGTCCCCGGTTTACGATGAAATTGCCGTGCTCCGGTGACACTTCGGCTTTTCCGACTCCCGATTCCTTGAGGCCCAACTCATCAATGAGCTGCCCTGCACCCATGACTTCGGGATTTTTAAAGGTGCATCCCGCACTCGCTGCTTTTGGCTGCGTGGCATTGCGATGATGACGCGATTCCTCGAGCAATTCCTGAATCCGTTCTCCGTTTGATTCCTCACCCTGGAAGGTTGCCGAGAGTGCGTAGTTCCGGCGAAACTCGGGCACGCTGCGATATCTCGCATCGATCTCCTCCCGGCTTCGCGTTCTCACTTCGCCGTCCTCGTCGAAAAACGTCGCGTCGATCACCTGATCAAAAGTCTCAATTCCCATCGCGCCCGCATTCATCCGAAGCCCTCCGCCAACATTTCCGGGAATTCCTTCCATCCACTCGAATCCGCCAATGCCATTTTCACGGGCCACGCTGGCAACTTTCTTAAATCGCGCTCCCGCTCCAGCCCGAATGACATTTCCTGCCGCCACCACTTCGCCAAAGGAACCTCCTTTGGGATGAATCACCGCGCCACGAATCCCTCCATCACGAACCAAGAGATTGGATCCCCGTCCTACCACGCGGACCGGAATCCCCCGGGCCCGACAAAAGTTCACCGCATTGGCAAAGCTCTCGAAGTCACTCGGCTCGATCCAAAACTGAGCCGGACCCCCTACGCGAA
Organism: Verrucomicrobiaceae bacterium TMED86; assembly: GCA_002172625.1. GTDB lineage: Bacteria > Verrucomicrobiota > Verrucomicrobiia > Verrucomicrobiales > Akkermansiaceae > SW10. Next base: position 36,059 of record NHEN01000002.1, read on the forward strand.
TCGTGGTGTGTTTCGACATCGGCTCATAGAGCTTCACATTCTCGACCCCGGCCTCTCCTTTGATCTCCTCAATCACCTTGAGATCTTTCACCAGCTTGTTTCCCGCCTCGTGGACATTCCCAGCCCCCAGAGTGAGAAATAGATCGTCCTCTGCCAAAAGATTCCCGATGTGATGATGCGCCGTTTCGAGGTCTGGCAGATAAACCGCTTTCGTATCCCCATGAGCATGCACCGCATCCACAATGGTCTGCCCGCTCACACCCTCAATAGGATCTTCACTCGCCGCATAAACCCGCGTCACAAAAACCATATCCGCAGCTTGCAGAGCTTTTCCAAATTCATCGGCCAACTTCTGCGTCCGGCTATACCGATGCGGTTGAAAAAGAACCACCACACGCCCCCGGTCAAAAGTCCGCGCCGTCTGCAGTGTCGCCGCGACTTCCGTCGGATGATGCCCATAGTCATCCACCACCCGAAATCGTTTCGAAAGATACTTCGTCTCAAAACGCCGTTTTGCGCCCGCGAAGGAACTCAGCGCCCGGGCCGTTTTCTGAAAATCAACCCCACACAAATCTCCAATCGCCAGCGCACCCAGAGCATTCAAGACATTGTGCAATCCGGGAATCCCCAACTGAACGCGCCCCATTTCCTTCCCACGGAAACTCACCGTAAAACTCACCGTCCCGATCTGCTCTAAAATATCCGTGGCGGTCCAATCGGCGTCTTTCCAGCCGTATGAAATCGAGCCCGCTCGCGGTCTGCACAAACTCGTCGCCTCCTCGCAATCCGCACAATAAACCGACGCCCCGCTTGTCTGATCCAGAAGTGTATTGAAGACCTCCCGAATCTGCTCAATCCCACGCGTGTAAAAATCCAGGTGCTCTTCCTCCACATTGAGCACGATGACATGCTTCGGCTTGTAGAGCGCCAGCGTTCCGTCCGACTCATCACCTTCCGCGACCAAAAACTCCCCTTCCTCGTTCCACTCGGCATTCGACCCCAACACCGGAATCTCCGCACCCACATAATGACACGGCGCGAGTTCACCCTTCCGCAAAATATGCGCAATCATCGACGAAGTCGTCGTCTTGCCATGCGTCCCGGAAACAATCACGCCCGACTTGGTATGCAAAATCGCCGCGAGGCATTCCGCCCGTCGAAAAGTCGAAGTTCCGGCCTCCGTCGCCGCCGCCAAAGCTGGATTCTCTGGACGAATCGCAGACGAATAGATCACCGCGTCCACGTCCTTCACCGCTTCCGCAGAATGCGGAGTCGAAAACTCCAATCCGCTGCTCCGTAAACGCTCGGTCTCTCCCGAAGTCACCCGGTCAGATCCGCTCACCCGATGCCCCATCTCCAACAAAAGACGAGCCAGCCCGCTCATCCCGGATCCGGCCACTCCAATCAAATGCACCCGCAAAGGTTCATCGCGATTGAGAAGCTTTTCGCTGAATTCCTCGATGGTCATCCTTCGATCACAGTGGCGATTTTCTCCGCGGCATCAGGCACCGCGAGCGATTTCATAGCAGCCGACATCGTCTCGATGATCTCCCCATTGAGACTGGTCAGCATATCCCGAATACCTTCTTCATTTAACTCATCCTGCTGCTTGAGAACCGCAGCGTTCGCTTCTTCATAGACTTCGGCATTCGCAGTCTGATGATCATCGGCGGCAAAAGGATAAGGCACTAACAAGGCAGGCAAGCCCACCCGGCTCAACTCGGTCAAGGAAGATGCTCCCGAACGGGCCACACAGAAATCCGCAGCCGCGTAGGCCGACGGCATTTGGTCACAAAATGCCAAAACCTTGTATCCTTCCCGGTCGCCCACCTGCGCCTTCACGCGGTCAAAATCCGCCTGCCCTGCCAAATGCAGCACCTGCCATTCAGTCCCCTCGCTTCCCGTCGCCACCAGCTCATTGAGATTCTGCGCTCCTTGACTTCCACCCATCACGAGCAAAGTCTTTTTCTTGGGATTGAGATCAAAAACATGACAAGCCGCATGCCGACTCGGCAAAGTCTCCAGCTCATCGCGCACTGGCGTCCCGGTAATTCTCGTTTCGACTTTCGGAAAATGCTCCGCCGCAACCTCCAGCCCCAACAGCACCTCGGTGCAGCACTCGGCTGTCATTAAATTAGAACGCCCAGGCACCGCATTGGAATCGTGCACATAAGTCCGCACGCCCAGTTTCGACCCCGCATACACCGGCGGAAAAGAAGTAAAGCCGCCCATTCCCAAAACAACATCAGCATTCTCCCGCTGAATAATGGCCCGACATTGCTTGATCGTCTTCCGCAGCCCGAGGAGGAAGGGAATCATTCTCAGCGAAAAAGTCGGTGGTTTGGCAATCGCCTTCACCGTCTCGAAGTTCAGGTTGGAATATTTCTCGGAAGCCTGGGCATCGACCTTCTTCTCTGAAATCAAGAGGAGAACCTCGTGCCCCCTCGATTTCAGCTCCTGTGCGACTGCGATTCCGGGAAAGAGATGCCCTCCGGTTCCTCCACAGGCGATGATGATGTTTAAAGGATTAGACACGTTGGAAAAATTAAGAATGAAAGGTTGGTGCAGATGTTCAACCGCGAAATATAAGAAAGCTTCGCTTCCGGGGATTGACACGGCGTCTTTGCTCAGGCATCAAACGCCCCGTGAGCAAAAAGGTCCAAATTGTTGTCATTCGACGAGCCGCCCTGTGGCTGGCCCCGGCGCGTGTGCAGTGATTGATTGTTGATCGTTGAACTCGGAGGCGCCCGGCAAATGACGCTTCCTTGAATAATTTCTCACCCATCGGAACGTCGCGACCTGGTCCTCCTTTTCCCAGGCCATTCATGAAACCGACTACCCAAACATCCGAAGCAAGAGGCACCGCCCTCATTCTCGGCGCAACCTACATGGTCAATCGTCAGACTTCCAAAATCAGCCCACCCATGGCATCACCTCAACCAACAAAGTCATGACAACGTCAGAAAAAACACAGCAGTACCTTCTCCAAACATATGGACGGTTTCCCCTCACCATCGTGCGGGGCAGCGGAACCAAGGTGTGGGACGACCGCGGACGTGAGTATCTCGACTTCTGTGCCGGCATCGCCACCTGCTCGATCGGCCACTGCCATCCAGCTCTTTCCAAAGCGGTCGCCGACCAGGCGCAGACGCTCATGCACTGCTCAAATCTCTATGCCGGAGACAAACAAGCCGACCTCGCCGAGCTTCTTGTCGAAGGCATTATTGGCGAGCCCGGAAAGATCTTCTTTTCCAACTCGGGCGCGGAAGCCAACGACGGCCTGATCAAACTCGCACGGAGATTTGGAGCCGAAAGCGACCGGCACGAAATCATCACCTTCAGCAAAGGTTTCCACGGTCGAACCATCGGAGCAATGTCTGCCACTGCACAGGGAAAGATCCACGGCGGCTTCGGTCCACTTTTCCCTGGCTTCGTTTATTCCGACTTTAATGACCTCGCGGCCGCCAAAGCTGCCATCACCGACAAAACGGCAGCCTTCCTCGTCGAACCCATCCAGGGCGAAGGCGGAGTGAATGTCGCCACCAAGGAATTTCTCGAAGGTCTCGCCGCCCTCGCTAAAGAGCACAACCTTCTCCTTCTCTTGGATGAAGTCCAAACCGGCTTCGGGCGGACCGGCGAAATCAACGGCTGGGAAGCCATCGCTCCCGACATCCAACCCGACGCCGTCTCCTGGGCCAAAGGAATGGGCGGTGGATTCCCCATCGGAGGCTTTTGGGTTTCGGAGAAGCACTCCCCCCTCCTCGGCCCCGGCAGTCACGGCTCTACCTACGGCGGCAACGCCCTGGCCTGCGCCGCCTCCCTCGCGGTCGTGCAAACAATCATCTCGGAAAACCTCATCGAGAACGTCAAAAAAAGAGAAACCCAAATCCGTGAAACCATCTCGGCCTGGAATCATCCCGCCATCACTGGTGTCAAAGGCCACGGTCTCCTCCTCGGAGCCAAACTCGACGAGAGCAAGCTCAGCATTCCGGAAGGAAAGGTGCCCTCGATCTACCTCACCATCGCCCTCATCGAAGCAGGGTCCCTCCACGCGCCCGCCGGCCCCGACGTCGTCCGCCTCATCCCACCGCTCAACGTCACCGCGAAGGAAGTCGATCAGATGCTCGAGATCTTCAAGTCAGTCTTGGACAACCATCTAAAGTAGCCGAGAGCTCCAACTTTAAACTACTTTCCCCCACCGTTGTAGATCGCCCCGCCAGCCCGCAGGTAATTCTGCAGCGGCTTGATCGCCGCTTCGCGTTCGATGTCCCGGAAAACCGCGATCCCGCGCTTTTCCAACTCCTCCGGCCAGCTATCCAGCTTCGGACCTTCGTCAAACCCGACCTTTTCGGCATCCGAGGTCCTGGCCCCACACACCACACTTTTCACTCCGGACCAGGGAATCGCTCCCAGACACATCGAACAAGGCTCGACACTGGTCACAAGTTGCAAATTGGGTCGCACCGATTTACTCAGGTCATGGGTTTTCAAGATGTTCTGCGCAAAAGACAACGCGAGAATCTCGGCATGAGAAATAGAGTATCCTGATTCCACCACCAGATTCACTCCGAGAGAAACCAGCTCACCTGTATCAGAATCAAACACCGCCGCACCGAACGGGCCGCCGGATTCCTGGGAAACATTCTCGTCTGCCAACTTAATCGCCAAAGCCATGCGGGATTCGATGCTCGGAAACATTTCGCTCAGCGAGCTTTCAAAATCACCGATCCAATTCGGAAGATTTACCCGAACACTGAGAGTATGAGAAAGAGGGTTCATTCAATAAAGAGACTTGGCTTCCCTGAAACCTAACCTACTCGGCTCCCCAAAGACACCTTTACTCCCGAATTTTCCATCATTGATCCCCCATGGATGAATTTGCAGACTCCTACGCTTTCATGAAAAAATCTTATCTCCTGGCCCTCGTCCCTGTCATCGCCATTCCCGTCCTGGGACAACTCTCAAAGGACGGCTCCCAACGAAAAGCCCCACCCAAAGGCTGGACCAAGTTCGAATGGGCTCAAAAGAAAGATATCCTCCTCAAATATTTCGCTCCGACCACCGAAGAGCTCGCCGCCATCGACAAGGCTCTTCCCACCAAACTTTCGGTCGAACCTAAAAACCCCCGCCGCATTCTCCTCTTCTACAAATGCGACTACCCGCACAGCTCTATCGCCACCGGTATCGCGGCTTTTGAAAAAATGGGCCAGGCCACCAAAGCCTTCGCAGTCGACAGCACCGACGACCCCGAAAAGTTCTCCGCGCAAAACCTCGCGCAATACGACGCCATCCTTCTCAACAACTCCGTTGGCTACGAAGCCTTCCTCAACGAGACCCAACGTCAGGCTCTTCTCGATTTCGTTAAATCCGGCAAAGGTCTTATCGGCATCCACGCCGCTGCCGATGCCTGCAAGGAGTGGAAACCCGGGGCCGATCTCATGGGCGGCGTCTTCGAATGCCACCCCTGGACCTCCAAAGGAACTTGGGCTCTCAAAGTAGAATCTCCTCTTCATCCGCTCAACACGGCCTTCGACGAAACGGGCGACTTCATCAACGACGAGATTTATCACTACCGCAACGGTTCCTTTTCCACCGACAGATCCCGCGTCCTCCTCAGTCTCGACATGGAACAACCGCGCAATTTTTTAGGGAGCGGACTCCAACAAAAAAATGCCGGGGTCATTGCAAAAGAAAACGACTATCCCGTCGCCTGGCTCCACCAACATGGCAAAGGCCGCGTCTTCTATTCCAACCTCGGCCACAACCATTCGACCTACTGGAATCCCAAAGTCCTGCAACACTATCTCGACGGCATCCAATACGCCCTAGGCGATCTCGAAGCCGACGCCACGCCTTCCGGGAAACTTTCCCTCATCACCATCGCCCCCGCTCCGGCCAAGCGCATCGTCTTCCTCGCCGGCCGACCATCCCATAAATCTGGCGATCACGAATTCCGCGCCGGCTGCCTTCTTCTCGCCAAAGCTCTCAACACCCAGAGCGACCTCCCCGTGAAGGCCGAGGTCATTTCCGGCTGGCCCAAAGACGACACGGTGCTCGATGATGCCGCCGCCCTTGTCATCTACTGCGATTCCGACTCCGTTCACCGCGAGCAATACAAACGCCTCATGGAACTCCACGAAGAAGGCTCCGGCATTTTCTTCATGCACTACGGCGTGCATCCCAAGAAGCCCGAGGACGGCAAAAATTATTACCTCCCCACCGTCGGTGGCTTCATGGAATCCGGCTTCTCGGTAAATCCAAAATGGGCTGCTGATCTCAATGCAACCTCCGATCATCCTGTCCGACGCGGTTGCGAAGATCCCGTTCCCGTTTACGACGAATGGTATTACTCCCTCCGCTTCGCAAAAAACGTGATCCCACTCGTCACAGCCATCCCCACCAAAGACAACATGGTCGCGGGATCCAACCTATGGAACGAGAACGCCACCATGAACTATGGCAAACCTCAAAACCTCGTCTGGGGATTTGAGAACTTCGACGGCACCCGCGGCGGCGGCTTCACCGGTGGGCACTACCACCGCAACTGGGTCATCGACGGTTACCGCAAGATGATCCTCAACACCATCGTCTGGATTGCCGGCATGGATGTTCCTGAAGGCGGCGTGAAGTCCGAAAAAATCACCGAGGAACAAATCAACGCCAATCTCGATCAAAAGGAAAACATGACGCGCATCAAGCTCCCCTTGAAAACCGCTAAGGACTACCGCCTCGCCGAACTCCGCTCCCGCGCCGAGAGAGAGAAA
>NHEN01000003.1 GCA_002172625.1 Verrucomicrobiaceae bacterium TMED86
ACGCGAGGCGGAGCGCATTCCCTTGAACGCTGGCGGCCGAAAAACTCAAGACCATGTCCTCTGGCCCCGCCTTCCAGAGTCTAGATTTGGGTGTGGACTTTGCTGGCGGAAAGATCTGGTCGGCGATATCCCGGGCGACCTTGGCGTAGGCTTCGAGATGGGGTGGTGATAGGACGAGGCCCTCGCCGACATTGTTGAAACCGTGAAACTCGGTATCGCTGGGAAAGCCCATCGGGAGCTTGAATTCGGGAAAGTGGAGGAGCTTTCGGATCGAGGCCTCGTACTCGGCCTGGTTGAGTCGGCGCGGCAAGGTGCCACCGATGGGGGTGTTCTCAATCAGCGAAGAATCCAACCAAGCGACTATTTTCTCTCGTTCTTTCCCGGTCGGTTGATCTTTCTTCGCAGGCGGCATGAGCCCCTCCTCATTTGCCTTCAGAACCTTCGCCCAAAGTTTACGGCTCTCCTCCTGGCTCCAATCGATTGAGGTGAGATCCAGATCCAGATCGCCCTTTTTGGTAGAGGCATCGTGGCAATCGATGCAATACTCGGCGAGGAACTCCACGGCACCGTCCGGGATCGCTGTTCCCTCTTCTGCTCGAATTAATCCGGTCGCAAACAGGCCAAGCAGCAATCTGGGCAATAGTAACCTGTGGCGCATCAAGAAAAGAGCTGGTTCATATTGCGGGAAGCATTGGAGAAGCTGTCCACTTCCAAGCCCAGTCGCTGTGCCAGAGTGATGTAAAGATCGCCCAGTAGCGGCGCATCATTTTTCGACGAGTCTACGGCGATGTGGCTGCCGTGTTTGAAGCCACCACCGGCCACCAGGGTTGGTAGGTTGGCATTGCTGTGACGACTGGCGTCTCCCATGCCGGTGCCCAGTAAAACGACCGTGTTATCGAGCAGGGACTTTCCTTCGGGATTTTTTCTTTCCTTCAGTTGAGTGAGAAATCCAGCAAGGCAATGAATGTGTGCTGTCTCGATCGCAACCAGATCGCGGATCATCGACGGATTGTTGCCATGATGAGACAGGCCGTGATAACCGGAACCCAAGGCTTTTCCGTCGAAGGAAAAAACCTGCCCAAGTCCGTGAAGAAAGAATGAGATGACCTGGGTGGATTCTGTTTCCAAGGCCAGAACCATCAGATCATACATAATCTGTTCGGCTTCGATTTGAAGGTTGGGGGTAATCGGATCGTAGCTGGGAAGTTTGTAATCCGAACGGGGAACCGGGTCATTGATGGTGTCGAGTTGATGGCCCATGCGCTTTTCCACCGCCCGCAGGGATTCAAAGTATTCCTCTAGTTTGTCGCGGTCGCGGGCGGGTAGTGACTTTTGCAGGCGTTGGGTGTCCTCCAAGACAAGGTCGAGAGAACTCCGATTACTGCGCAACATGTATTCTGTTCGGGCCCGGTCGGCTTTGGACATAAAGAGTCGTTCGTAGAAAACGCTGGGACGCTGAACCATTGGCAGAGCAACGCCCCGGCGGGTAAAGCTAATGGCGTTGCCTTTTTTATTGTCCGATTCACCGGCACCAGCGGTCAATTGGATCGATGGAAATCGAGACTTTGCTCCGATCGAGTTCGCAATCATCTGGTCGAGCGAATACGATTTCGGCGACTGCCCGCAGAGGAAATTGCTCCAGGCGCCGTGCCCGTTGGGAGCCCGGTGATCGAGTCCTGAAAAAACAGTGAACTCATCGCGAAAGCTGGAAATTGGCGAGAGAGTGTCGGGCATTTCGTAGTTGCGGCCCGTTTGTTTTGGGATGAAAGCATTTTGGTGCCAACCAAGGTAGGTGCCGATGGCGACGAAGTTCTTCGCTTGGGGTTTTGAGTCGACCGTCGCCGAGAAGGCCTCAAGGGCCGGCAGGGCAAGTGTGGCGGCCCCCGCACGGAGAAAATGACGGCGACTGACTCCAGGAAGGGACGAGGTTGGTTTGGCTCTCATGGAAGGTGCAGGAAAAGTAGTATTGAAATTCGGTTTGAACCGCGAGTTTGAAAGAAGGTCTTTCTCGTCCCAATTGCGCTTCCGGGATCTCTGTGATCTTTATACCCAAAAGGATGTAACCGGATGGCCGAATGATGCTGTTTACGTTGAGGCAACGACCCGTCTTTCTCTCCCCGAAATAAGTTTAGAGCCATCCTCTGCGCCACTATGCGCGATTTCTGGCGGGGTCACGTCGATGAAATTCCCTTGGCTCTTACGGAAGATGTTTTTGGTGGTGACCCGTGTTGGCCCAAGCTGCAGGCCTATTTCACCCTGCGAGTCATCCCGGATTGATCTTCTTGCTTAAACAGGGACAGGTTGTGCGTTAAAAATTCGGTTCATTTTTTCGGCAGCTAAGGTTCTTCTCTAAATTAGCTTATGAAAAACTTTATTCATGGAATCGCCACGGCGGTCGCTCTTGCTTTTTCGACATTCACTTCCAGTGCCGCGAACGAGCCGGAGGGTCCTCGCGAACTCGCGATCCAACTCGGCGCTCCCTTCCACGACCATGCCGTCCTCCAGCGGGGGATGTCTGTTCCGGTTTGGGGCTGGAGCAAGCCGGGGACGAAGGTGACTGTTGAATTTGCTGGCCAGAAGAAATCCGCGTCTGCGGGTAAGGACGGTAAGTGGACGATTGAACTGAATGAGCTCAAGGCCAGTTTTCAGCCGGCTCATCTCGTCATCAGCGAAGAAGGAGGCAAGAAGGAAACGCTCATCGATATCCTCGTTGGAGAAGTTTGGATGGCTTCCGGGCAGTCCAACATGCAGTGGATCGTGGGAAAGAGCAAAGTCGCCAGGCTCGCTGATGAGTTTACGGCAGCGAACGAGGGCAAGGTCGTTCCAATTCGCGAATTTCAGGTGAGTTCCGTGACCTCGCAATTGCATCCGATCAAGAAAGCCACGGGCGCCTGGAAAAATGGCGAATACCGGAACTACAGCGCGATTGCCTTTGCCTTCGCACATGAGATTTATCAGGAGGTGAAGGTGCCCATCGGGATCCTGAATTGTTCATTCAGCCAGACTGCGATCCAGGCCTGGGTTCCGCGTGAAGGTTTCGCCTCGGCCGAGGATGACTACAGCAAAGCGATTCATCAGAAGTGTCTGATGACCGATCCAACCACGCCCGAGCATCAGGAGGCTTGGGGGGAATTTTACAAATCACTGGAAGAGCAGATTACCGCCAATGAAGCGACCATTAAAAAGGGCGGGGAGGCGAAAGAAATCAGCGCCCCTGTTCCCGGAAACCTCAGTTCCAACCGGGATGCCAATTGGCTCTACAATGGCCGCATGAGTCCGGTCGTGCCCTATGCCATTCGAGGGGCGATTTGGAATCAGGGATACGCTAATATGGGCGAAGGGCTGCCATACTACAACAACCTGCACAGTCTCATCCGCGGTTGGCGCATTGTGTGGGATAAGCCGGAGCTGCCGGTGTATTTTCATCAATTCTACAGCGCGGCGATGAAGCATGTTGGTAAGGAGGTCAACAAACCGAGTATCGATCCCGGAGCCGAGATGCGACTCGGAACATGGCTGGCGCGTGACATTCCTCACACTGGAATGGCATCGCAGATCGATATCAGTGGCGCGATTCATTATCAGTGCAAGGCCGTGCCGGGACAACGACTGGCGCTGCACGCGCTCAAGAATCAATATGGCAAAAAGGACCTCGTCGTGGATGGGCCGATGTTCAAATCCTACAAGGTCGAAGGAGACAGAGTGATCATCGAATTCGATCATGCCGAGGGCGGCCTGGTCGTGGCCGGGACTGCCTACAATGCGGTCGGGCGGCACGAAGATTCGACCAATTATGCCAATCCGAAAGTGATCCCGAAGGGAGACGATCAGGTGAAGCTCTTCTTCGTCGCGGGAGAGGATCGCGTTTGGCATCCGGCTACAATGAAGGTCGCCGGTGACAAAGTGATCGTCACTTCGCCCGGCGTGAAGAAGCCACTCGGCGTTTCCTACGGAACTGGTGAGATCGGTTACCAGCCTAATCTCTATAACAAGGCCTTGCTGCCAATGACGCCCTTTATTTACTTCGATCAAAAAATGGTCACCAGCAAGGACTGGCCGGATGAGAAGCTCAAGGTTGCGGGTGAGGTCATCGATCCGGGCACGGTCGGAAATGTTTACGAGTATCGCAAGATGCCGCTATTGAGTGTGCAGTTCCGCGATAATGCGATTTTTCAGGCTGACAAGCCGGTCACGATCTGGGGCTCAACACGGCAACACGGTGAATGGCAAAGCACGCCGGAAGAAGGTGAGTGTCAGGTTCATTTTGAGTTTGGTGACATCAAGAAGACCATCGAGGTGACGCCTGAGATGGCCGAGTGGAAAGTGACTCTGCCACCGATGAAAGCCGGCCCGAAAGCATACACACTGAAGGTGCATTTTACCAAGGACGGCGAAAAAATTCATGAGCGGGTCATCCCTGGTATCGTCTTCGGCGATGTTTGGTGTGTCGTTGCTCCGGTTGATAAGATCAAGGTTCCCAAGGTCGAGCCTTCCGGACAGATCGTGCGCATGATTCAGAACCAGTCGAACCGCGACGGCCGGGCTGATCCCAGTCGCTTTAGCATCTGCACCTCACGGACTCCCCGGGTCATGGGGGCCAATGGCAAGTGGGGCAATCGTCTTGCGGCTTACTGGAAAGATGCCGAGGGTCTCGCGGCTGCATTGGGCAATAGCATTTCCGCCAAAACCGGTCGGCCGGTTGGGATTATTTTCCTCAAGGCCAAGAAGGATATCCCGCTGAAGAATTGGATCGCGCCGAGCTTTCTCAAGGACACCCCAACTCTCGTCCCCGACTACAAGACCATTGGGAGCAAGTATTTCGACAATCCCTATTACCTTGCCAACGTGCGACGATACATTGCGGACTGGAAGAACTACTGGGGTGAAAATATTCCCGCGATGATGAAATCCAAAGCAGTGCCGGATGGCGGCTCTTGGGGCCAGCTTCCTTCGCCGAAGCCCGAGCTTGGTGACTCGACCGCCACCTTCGAATACAATGTCTACATGCATTGCTTCACACCGACAGCGATGAGCGGCATTGTGTTTCTCACTGGCAAGTCAATGGTGGCTGATGACCAAGGTGTGAGCTTCGGTCCCGAGATGGCGGTGTTGGCCGATAGCCTCAAAAGCCGTTTTGCGCTCTGGCAGGATGATGAGGATATCCCTCTCATCTACACCGTGCCCAGCAAGACGCTAGCCCCGAAAATCACCCGTCCCAAAGGGATCAAAGGCAAGAGTAGCGCGGTGGAGTTGGATGACTGGTCGGATGTCGGCGGCGTGATTGATCGGACGATCTCAAGGAAGTAGCATGACTGTCATGCTTCATGGCGTCCCGAATTTCCAGGTGAAACCTGTCCAATTTGGATGAGGTGCCTCAGTGGGATTGAGTCGACCTAAGTCAGGATGCAGGGTGACCCCAGCTCCAAGTCTCCTTTTTCGTTCCGGGAAGCTGTAGGAACGAGGAGCTCATTTTTCAGTTTCAAGGAATTGCGGAACCTTGAGCCGGACGGGATGGTGGTCCGATGCGGCGTTCCCGTCTTTGTCGCCATTGGAGTCAACCTGAACGCTCGCTTTCTTGATGGAAGACGAGGTGAAGATATGGTCGATGCGTAAGCCCGGGACGAGTGCTGCTTTCCAGTGGCTGGAGGATTTTACTTTGTCTTCGGCGTGATCGAGGAGGAGGCCGGATTTGAGAAATTGGATGATAGCGGGATTTTCAAGGGTGGCATTGAAATCGCCCATGACGAGGCAGGGATCGTTTTGTTGGGCGCGGTTTTTGACTTTTTTCAAGATCAGTGCGCCTGACTTCACCCGAGCTCCTTGGCTTTTGTGATCCCAGTGCGTGTTGAAAACGTAAAGGGCTGATTCGTTTTTCGGGTCGTCGATTTTGATTAAGCGAGCCCAAGTGCAGATCCGGTTATGGTAATGTCCCCAGGTCCGGCTGGCGATGACATCGGGAGTGTCGGAAAGCCAAAAGGTGCCGTGTTCTTGTGGATCGAGTTTCCAAATCCGGCGGTCGTAAAAGATGGGTGAGAATTCTCCGGCGGTCTTGCCATCGTCCCGACCGACTCCCACATAAGTGTGGTTCGGGAGAGCCTTGTCCATGTCGAGGAGTTGCTTGTGTTTGACTTCTTGCAATCCAATGACGCTCGCATTGTGCTCTAAAAGGTAGGCCGCGAGAGTGCCTTTTCGGTCGTCCCAGTTTTTCGCTCCTTTGTCTCCTCCGTTGTCGTTTCGGATGTTGTAGGAGATGGCGATGAGAGGGGCCTCTTTGCCAAAGGCGAGAGAGGAGGTGAGGATAAAGAGGGCGGCGAGGATACGGCTCATGGTGTGCGAGAATTCCTATGCTATTTTTGGTGATGATACCAGCTCGCTAACGGGATGGACAGAAGCCATGAGCGTGACGCTGACAGAGCCTCGCGAGAAGAGCTTGTCACAAATGGTTTTTTTGATGCTGGGATTGACGGGGTGGAGCTATTTGTTTTTAACAATGCGGTCGCTGAGCCGATCGTGGTACGCTTCCAATATGACCACTGTTTTTCTTCTCATGATAAAGACACCCAAAAAGGGGACATCAGACTGACTCTTTCCCAGCCTATTGATGATGACTAATTTTTTGACCGGCTTCTTGTTAGCCACTTTTACCCTTTCGACCTCGGCGCAAATCAACGCGCCCGTGATCTCGGAGTTCATGGCCAACAACAGCGACACGTTGAGCTTAGGCGATGGAAGTGCGCCCGATTGGATCGAGATCCACAATTCAAGCGCTACGGATCTGGTGCTGACCGGTTGGCACCTGACCGATGATCTGGAGGATCTCACCAAGTGGACTTTTCCTCTGAACACCTCTCTGACGTCGGGAGCACGTCTTCTCGTCTACGCATCCAATGGTGCTCCGGTTGGACCTGAACTGCATGCAAACTTCAAGCTTTCCGAGGGTGGCGAATACCTCGCCCTGATCAAACCGGATGGAACGATTCATCAGGATTTTTCCCCGACATTCCCTCAGCAATATTCCGATGTCTCCTACGGTCTGACTCCCGGCGAAGAAAGCTACGGGTATTTTCAAACTCCCACCCCGGGGGAAGCGAACAATGACTCCGTTCTTGGATTCGTGAAAGATACCACCTTCAGTCACAAGCGGGGATTTTATGATGCCCCGTTTCAACTCGAAGTCACCACCGCAACTCCCGGTGCGAGCATTCGCTACACCACTGATGGCACTCCTCCAGGACCATCGAGTGCAGAGGTTACTCCGCCATCGCCTGATGAACCACCTGTGCTTACATTGACGATCGATAGCAATACCATCGTGAGAGCGGTGGCTGAAAAGTCTGGATTCGAGAGCACCAATACCGATACCCAGACTTACCTCTTCGCTGATGAAGTTGTCAGCCATTCCAACATGTCTCCGATCATTACCGGGAATGGGGCTTGGGGTTCTCAAATGCGCGACGCTCTTCTCGAGATTCCCAGTATCTCATTGGTGACGCAAGAGGATGTGCCGACCACACCCATCATGAGCCCGCCGGAAATTCCGGTATCAATTGAAATGTTTTTCCCTGACGGGCGTGATGGATTCCAGGTCGACGCAGGGATCGAAAGATTTGGCGGACAATACACGCTCTATCCGAAAAATGCCCTGCGGGTCAGCTTCAAATCAAAGTATGGTCCCAAGCGTCTGAAGTTTGATCTCTTCAGCGAAACTGAATACGGTGGCGAGACTGCTGTCGATAGCTTCGACCAGATCCTCCTCCGAAACGGAAGCCACGATTCGATTTTCTCCCGTCACTATACCCACTCGCGAGCTGTTTATGTCCGTAATCGCTACTTCTTTGACCGGCAACTTGAAGAAGGGCATCTCTCGATGCGAGGGAGGTTCGTGCATGTTTATCTAAACGGAGAGTATTACGGGCAATTCCATCTTATGGAACGTCCCAACGCTGACTTCATGGCGACCCACCTTGGAGGTGAGGAAGAAGACTACGACATTATGAAGGGTCGTAGTGGGATCTTTGTTTCCCAGGGGGAAAAAACGGCCTGGGATCACATGGTTGCCAACAAGGGCAACTACGAGGTGGTGAAAGACTACATGGATATCGAC
>NHEN01000004.1 GCA_002172625.1 Verrucomicrobiaceae bacterium TMED86
TAGCCCTGCGCAATCTGCTCGGACGGATTGACCACGGAACGCAAAAACATCTCTTTGCCCTGCCGCTCAATCCACCCCTTCAGATCAGGGCCAAAGTTCACGCCCTGTCCTTCGATCTGGTGACACATGATACAACGCGCTGCGGTCGTCTTCCCCCGGGCAATATTGCCCTTCAACTTCATTAAATCCTTCAGCGGAGGAAGCGACGATTTCGTAGCCTTAGGAACAAGCACCGAAACAATCTCCACCTTGCCAGGATCGTAGATACCTTCGTTCTTTAGAACGTCCTTCACTCCGAACTGAGACCACCGGGTATTGGAAAGATGAATCAACCACTGTGAAGCCGACGCTCCCACCGGGCCGGGAACTTTGGCCAGCGACACCATCGCGGGAACCGAATTAACATCATCAATAAAGGCCAATGAATCAACCGCAAACAGGCGGTCCTCATCAGAGAGAGTTGAACTTGCCGCGCGTTCTTGAAGAGCAGGAATCAAAGACGGAATCTTGAGTCGCCAGGCGATCCTCGCCAGGTCCGGAGTCCAATCCAAAGCACCGGATCCCTTCTTAACCAGACGCAATCCATTCCAAACTTTTTCCTCCACTCCTTCCGCAGCAAAGCCGCAGGCTTCAAGATAGGTTCGGTCTCCGTCGTAGCGGTGAAGCAATTCCACAGCCAGAGGGATCTTCGCCTGTGGATCAACATCTCGCAGAGCGACCGCAACCTCCCGGCGCACTTGGGGACTCGCATCAACCACCAGAACTCTTGCGAGCCTCAAGGGATCATCGCCAGCGGCCCGCAGAGAACGCATCGCCATCAGGCGCATTCCTGCGGACTTATTTCCGAGTAAGCCATTTAGCACCATCCTTCCCTCTTTCCCCATGTATGGCAGCAAGTGAATCGCGCGAGCCCGAACATATTTGTTCGAATCTCTCATCACCTCCATGAGGGCAGGCAAGGCCTTCGGGCCGGTATCGCGGAGTATTTTGAATCCCGCATAGCGCACATTGATCGCCGGGCTCTTCAGCATCTTGATCGCCGCTGTGATGGGATTCGATTGCCCTGCTTGCGAAAGCTTCGGCTTAAATCCTTTCGGTGCGATTCGATAAATCGTTCCACTGCAACTTCCATCCCGGTCCGCGTGGCCACCGACTCCTGGATCATACCAATCCGCAACATAAATCGCACCATCGGCTCCAACCATAACATCGGAGGGGCGGAACATATTCCCGGTCTTACTCTTAAAGAAATCAAATCGTTCCAGCTTGAAGTTCGCGCCTTCGGGCTTCGGATGATATCCATAAACCACCCGCTTAGCCGCCTCGCAACTCAAGAGCAGACCCTCGTATTTCTTCGGTAAGGCTCCGTGTTCGTAGTAGCAAATGCCAGTCGGTGATCCACCACCATAAACATCCCCCGGCGGAAGCGTCCCCGGATCATCCTGACGCCAATGCGCGCGCGGAACTGATTGCCCCGGTCGGCGATCAGCCTGCCAGGTTCGCTTTCCATCGGGCGAAAAGAAGCCCAGGAATCCGCCTTCCATCAACCATGTGGTGCGACACGCCGGCGGGTCGTCGTTGTCATTCTGAAAGACATCGCCCATCGAAGTCACGGTGTGTTCGTAGCTATTCCGAAAGCCATGCCCGATGATCTGCACGTTCCTCCCATCAGGATCCATCTTACCAGCAAAGCCACCGACCCAGACATGGCCGTCATCACTTTTCTCGCCGCCGAATTTGATATTATCGACGAACCACTCTCCCCCACCGCCTCGATACGGGCCGCCAATCTTGAAGGTCTTGCCGTCCTTCGAGGTAAACATCGCCCCGCAGTTTCCCTGATTGAAATACCACTTCCCATCCGGACCGGCGACCACGGCATGGAGACTATGATCGTGATTCTTGCCATTGAAACCCGAGAGAAGATTCTCCCGCTTATCGATCTTCGGGTCGAACCGGAGATTCCGATCAACGTCAGTGTAGACGATCAGATGAGGCGGCTGGGCCACCACGATTTGATTATCGAGCACACTCACGCCAAGGGGAGCGACCAACTCGGGATCCTGCACAAAGGTATGCGAGCTATCCGCTTTTCCATCACCATTGGTGTCTTCGAGGACGACAATGCGATCTCCCTCGGGACGACGTTTTTGATGCCGACGATAGTTCACTCCTTCCGCCACCCAAATCCGCCCCGCGGCATCCGTATCCATATTGGTGGGATTGTAGAGCATCGGGCTGGTCGCCCAGACAGTCACCTCCAAATCATCCGGCACCTCAAACGCAGTGACGGGAACTTTTTCTGCCTCAAGCGAATCGGGGTCGAAGGGTTCGGCCTGTCCCTCGGGAATCTTGGCAGGCTTTTTATCAAACACAAAAAATCGCACCGAGGCCGGCGTCCTCCCGCCATCCCTGATTGCTCCACCGTCATCCAAGGCCACCTTGGCTTGAAACCTCTTCGCCCCTTCCGGCAGTCGATAATGAATCATTGACCGGGCATGCACTCCGATCCCCTTCTGATAAACCTTCCCCCCTGCGCTCAGCGGCTTCCCTTCACAGTTCTTTCCGATCTGAACCCTTGCGTGCCCAGTGGTTGCCGACTCCCATTTGATTCCAGTGAGATCAACAAGCTTTCCATCCTTCAAGGTAATCTTTGGCTCCAACCAGTCCGCCCAATCGTGACTAATATCTCCCTCACCGGATACTGCCAAATAGAGATCCCGTTTTTTAAGCGGAAGATCGATCTCCACCAACTTTACCTTCCCGCCACTTTTTATCAGCGGACTTTGGTAAATCCACTCACCCTCTACTTTTTTTTTGAGCCTGACTTCGAAGCTTTTTTCTTCGGCTCGGCTTCGTTCTTGAATCCTGCTTCGCGTCCTTCATTCACCTTGGCCGGTGGCATTTTTTTCCAATCCTCCACAGTCGGGAGCTTCAGACGTTTTTGCTTCTTTCCGTAGTCATCCAAATTCGCATTGAGATCGTCTTCCGTTAGTGACTTTGATTTCACACCGTCTTCCGGCACCTTGATCCCCGCAGTCCAGGCAATGGCATTCAGCACTACCGTCCGATAACCATCGAGGGCCCAACCGTGGTGATAGTGACCACCAGTAAATCCAACGCCACGACCTTTGCCATCAGGGCGCTCGTAGCCCCACATGAGCGTTTGCTCCTTATTCAAACCATCGACGCCATGTTGATTCCACAGATTGATATAACGAGCCATGTTATCGCGAGTCGGCGTGGCCGTCACGAAGTTGTGCACACTCTTGCGATCATCCACGAAGCGCATATTGTAATAAAATTCATCTAGGCAAGTCACGACATTCGGCACTCCATTGGAAATCTCGTGACCTTGCATCACCTTCATGTCAGCCACCCAATGCGGATTGACCGACCAACCTGACTCCATCGCTCCGCCGATCCACGGCTGGTAATACTTTTTGCCATCCTTCGCACTCGGATGAACCGCATAGTGCATGAAAGTGAACCCCACGCCCCTCTTGGCCAATCCATCGAGGTATTCCCACTCACCGGCAATCCCGCTGGTTCCATCCGCAAAAATCACGATAGCATCGGCATCATCGAGAACTGATTTGTCGTTCTTCCAATCCTTGCCCACCACGACGGCTTCAACATTCAAGCCACTCTGCTCATTGAGCGCTTTCGCCAGCAACATACAACCGGCCCGGAATTCGTGCTCGCCCGAAGCGTGACTGCGGCTTCCCGCGATAAAGACGATTTTCTTTGGATCTTCCTTCTTAGCGGAGAGAAAGAAAGGACAGGCCAAAGCCAGAAGAAGCGGGATAACAAGAGAGAGACGTTTCATATTGGAAGGACTATACGCAACTCAGGCCCCGGCCTTCCAGAAAGATCCTTGATCTCGTCCTGCCTCCTCTTACGCTCGCCCAATGACGCCAACACTACGTATTCTCGCCGCTTCACTCGCTCTCTCCACCTTAGGCCTCGCCCAGAATGACACTCCTGTCTTCTCTGCTGCCACCGCCGATATCGGCATCGTGGTGAAAGACCTCGAAAAATCCGCCAAATTCTACACCGAAACCCTCGGCCTGACCGAGATCAAAGGCTTCAGCGTCCCCGCCGAGAAAGCAGCCGGGCTTGGTCTTACCGACAACCAACCCGCGACGATCCGCGTCTTCGTGCTCAATCCGAAAGCCAAGGGACCAAAAACCAAGTTCAAGCTCATGTCATTTCCAAAGGCTCCGGGAAAAATGCAGGATCAAAAATTCATCCACTCCTCCATCGGTATTTCCTACCTCACTCTCTTCGTCACTGACATGAACAAATCCGTCGAGAAGCTCAAAGCGGCAAAGGTGAAGCTCCTCGGAAAAACTCCCACCGATCTCGGAGGCGGAAACTTCATCGCCGTCTTCCACGACCCCGACGGCAATTATATCGAACTCATCGGGCCGAAAAAATAGAAAGCTCGATTCATGGGCCTCCTCGCACTGCCTCCACCACATCCACCCCAGCCTTAAAAACGGCGAAGTCACCTTCACGGATGCTCTGGAAATCCCCGGTATATGGATCAGAGCTCACACCCTCAAATCTCACAATTTTCATTCACTACGGGACAATCTTCTGATCTGTTTCGCTCACACCTACAATGAACCTTCGCACGATTTCTCTCATCGGCCTTTTGATCATCTCGGCCCACGGCAAAAAGGTCATGCTCGACATCTCCAGTGACAGCGGAGACCAGCTGCGCGCCGAACTCATCAATCTTCAAGATAACACGGCCCTCCTACGCAGATCCGACGGCAAGGAGTTCGCCACTCCTCTCGCCTATCTCTCAGCCGATTCACGAGTCCAACTCAAAAAACTCTGGCAGGAATATCAAATCGAAGTCTCTAAAAACCTCGCCCCGATCAACAAGGCTCTTGGCCATCAGCTTTTTTCAAAGACCGGCAATCTCTGGAATGAACCCGTCGCGGACATTGCGCGGCGACTCAAGTGGCCCCTCGAATCATCCACGCCTTTCACCAGCAGCTATCGGCTCTACACCCGGCCCGGATACAAATTCGCCGGGGCCCAACCCAAGACCGTGGTGGCTTACGGAAATGAAACCGGAAAAGCGGAATCTTTTTCACTCATCTATTCCAATAAGGGCGACAGCCTGAGCACCGTCGGGTCGGGCGAGGATCACTTCAAAGAAAATGGCAAAAGCATCGATCGCAACACCTTGAACGGAGCGATGATCTTCGACACCCGCACCATCGCCAAAAACCTCACCGCCGTCCTAGGCGAACCCACCGAGCAGCGCATCCTTGGCCAAGGGAACAAGACCCACAAAACCCAACGCTGGGATTGGCTCGATCATTCCTTCCTCCTCACTCACGTCAAAGAGGAATACGTCGGCCTCCGCATCACCAAATCCCTCTTCGCCGACAACAAAGGCAAATACGAGCGAGTCAGCGACGGTGATATGCGCAAACGCCTTAAAGGCAATGTCGTCACCAGGGAAAACGGAGACACCTTCATCGACAACATCCCGATGGTCGACCAAGGCCCGAAAGGATACTGCGCCCCCGCCACCTTCGAACGCGCCATGCGCCACGCTGGAGTCGCCGCCGACATGTATCTCCTTGCCACACTCGCCACCACAGGCGGAGGAGGAACCAACACTAGGAAACTCTACAACGAAGTCGCCTTCACCACCCGAAGTAAAGGCAGCCGTACCGCCCGCGAACTGCAACTCCGCTCGCTCTCGCCGTCCAAAATCAAAAAGTATATCGACAAAGGCGTCCCCCTCCTCTGGCAAATGTGCAGCCTCCCGACCTACAACATGGTTGCCAACAAGCGCACCATGGAACGCCGTAACGTCAAAGACTGGAGCACCTATGCCACCAAAATCGCGGGCGAGGCCGAAAGCAATCTCCCCAACCTTCAGGCCAAAGGCAACTACCACATCTGCATGATCATCGGCTACAACGCAGCCACCAACGAAGTCGCCGTCAGCGATTCCTGGGGCAAGCGCTACACCATCCGGTGGGTCCACGTCGACGAAGCCGAAGCCGTCAGCAACAAAAGCGGCTACGTCATCGACCTTTAACCCCGCTCGACATCTCGAAAAGATGCCCTAGCTTTCCCAACGTGAGCGACAACTTCGAAGACAAGGCCCGTGATGCCATGGCCGCCCCTCAAAATGTGGGCGAAATGCAGGACGCCGATAGCGTCGGCACCGTCGGCTCTCCGGATTGCGGCGACATGCTCCGTATGTGGCTCAAATTCACAGAAAAGGATGGCAAGAAAATCATCGACCGCGCCTCCTTTCAGGCGTTTGGATGTCAAACCGCCATCGCCGTGGCCTCCATGGCCACCGAACTCCTCAAAGGCAAAACCCCCGAGGAAGCCCGAAACCTGAAACCCAACGACCTCTCCGGAGATCTCGGTCCGCTTCCTCCCATGAAAATTCATTGCGGCCAACTCGTCGAACAAGCTCTCCAAAGTGCCCTCGACGGTAGGGACGCTCCAACCCAAAAGCCCACCGAGACTCTCGCCAGCGGCCTCCAACCCCAGGGCGGGAAAATCAAGATCGTCCCACTCAATGATTCGGACGATTCATAGCTCAATTCTTTTCTTCGCACTCCTTGCCAGCCTTTCCGCCAAGGAATGGCCGACAAAATTCTCTCCTTCTGCCGCTCTCGGGAAGCACCAAACGCTCGATCCCGGAGGCGAACTTCATCGTTACGCCACGAAGAATTACCTCATCGAAAGCTCCACTCCTCTTGATCGAACCAAACTCACCGACTTCGCCAAAACCATCGAGTCGGTCGCCGTGGTCATTAAGTCAATCCCCCTCCCGCTCTACTCGCCCCCCGTCCAAAACCGTCCGCGCATTCTCATCTGCCCGGATGAAACCAGCTTCGTGCGCGCCGGAGGACCGAAAGGATTCGCCGGATACTACAGCGGTCGCGATGCCCGCGTTCTCATCCGCTGGGACCAACTCTATCCCGCCAGCGGTATTGCCCGCCCCATGGACGACCTCCTCGTTCACGAATTGGCCCACCTCTGCATGACCAACATCCTGTGGAGATGCCCACCCTGGTTTCATGAAGGAGTCGCCGAATACCTCGCCGCAGCTCATCTCGGTGCCGGGCGGTTCCGTTTCACCGAAATAGAAAATGACATCGAAAGCCACGTCGAAAAACACCACCCCCCGGAATCAAAAATCGCCAACGCCCTCGACCCCGCGGTTCTCCTTACTCTCACCGAACGAGCTTGGCACACCCGGACCAAGGAGGCCGTTGATTGGGAATCCTTCGAACCCTACACAAGCTCGCTCCTCCTCATTCATTACGCCTTTCACGGCGGAGCGGAACGACGTGCCGAAGTGAAAACCTACCTCGAATCCCTGGACGAGGTCATCACCCGACGCTCCCCCCAGCCAGTCCTCTTCGCTCCCTCCCAAGCCAAAGACCTCAAAGAGAAACTCACTCGCTTCTGGTCTACCAGAGGCTTGAGATTACAGTTTAAGAAATGATTTTTGATCCATGAAAATCATCTCCTTCTTCCTGTGCTTTTCCAGGGAGACTCCACAGTTTTCCCGTAAGGCAATCCGACTGGGACCAAAGCGGGACTGGGCCAAGTCGCAGATGGAGCTTTTGAAAAAGCAAACAACTAGCTGATTCGCTCATTACACAAGGCCAACCTCTCCTCACTCGGATAAAGGTTCGCCTCAAACCGATTCATCACAAAGGCAAAGGATTCACCTGTCTTGGCATTCGCAAAGCCATAGCTCCCGCCCGCTCCGGGGTGGCCAAAGCAGTCCATATTTGGCCCCAAGCCCAGCATCATTCCGAAGCCGAAGGAATTTTCGATCCGTTGAATGTGATCGAGTCCGGAGATCCTCGGGCGAATCAATTCTTCGAGAATGTCCTGCCTCAACACCCAATCGTAAAA
>NHEN01000005.1 GCA_002172625.1 Verrucomicrobiaceae bacterium TMED86
AGCCTCCGGGTATCGCCCTGCCTTACCTTGGAAAAGGGGAGATTATTTAGGAATGTAGATTTCGGAACCGCGGGCCAGAACGGTTGCTTTGGGAAGAGTCCATCCGTTGAGAGAGTTGAGCTGATCGGTACTGACGTCGTGTTTCTTGGCGAAGGCATCGAACGTCATTTCGTCGGTCAGGATAATCGAGGCAACACTGGTGGCTTGTATAGGTGCGGGTTCGTCGACTTTGGGTGGAATCGGTGGGACGTCAGCAGCCACTGTTTCTTTTAAAGAATACTCAGGAGTGGGGGGCGTTGGTGGAGTCATCTTTTTGACGGGAGGAGTAGTGACGGTTTCCTTTTTAGATGGAGTTGGTGCGGGAGTGCTGACCTTTTTCCTGGTCGAAATCATTGCTGGGCCGGAATTGCCGGTGTTCGCGGTGGCCCGGAAATCGGTAGCCTTCTTTTCCAACTTCTTGGTAGCAACGGCTGTTGTCGCCTGCTCGCTGGAGACTTTGAGGGTGGAGCCTGCAGTAATGAGGTGTGTTTTGATATCCGGATTGAGCCCACGGAGCTTGGTCACCGTCATTTTGTGCTCCCGGGCGATCGAGTAAAAAGTGTCACCTTGCTGAATGAGGTAATCGGAAGTTTTTGAAGAAGTTGCCGGGGAGGCGGTTTTTTCGGCCAGCTTGGCCGGGGTGGGTGTAGCGACAGGAGCGGGAGCCGGAGATCCGGAGGATACGTTCAAAGACTGTCCGATTTGGATTTTTGAAGGATCGCTCAGATTGTTGAGTGCGATGATTTGAGAAGGGGACATCTTGTGCTGCCGGGCGATCGAGCTCACAGTGTCGCCGGTTTTGACAACATGGCTTCCAGTCGCGGTGACTGCTGCTGAAGGTGTTGTCAGGTTGCTGCGGAGAGCTGTAATTTCTTTTTGAAGTCGGGTGATTTCCTGTTCCTTGGCGGAAATAGAGGAATTAATGCTGGAAGCGCTTTGGCCGAGTGCGGGAAGCGAGATAAGCGCGACGAGAGTTGAAGTAAGGGTAAGGTTTTTCATAACGCAGCCGGAGGTTAGGAAAAGAAAATATAACGGTCAACTTAATTTTTAAGATTTGTTAATAAAATCTACCGAAATTTACAAAAGTACCGTAGTTATTGGGATTGAGCGACAAAAGTTTTATGCAATGAGAGGTGAAAAAGGGGGGAATTTCTCTAAGAGAGTTCGCTCATTGTCCGTTTCTCTCATAGAATTGACTAATAATGGAGGACGGTTGCGAAGAGATAATCACTGATCAGGACAAATTTGTCCGAGAGGCACTCGCTGAGTATGAGTCGCCTTTGATTGGGTATGCCGTTGGCTTTTTCCATGATGTCGAGAAAGCCCGCGATGTTGTGCAAGATACCTTTATTCGTTTGTATCAGCAGGATGCGGAGAAAATCCAGCATGGTCTGAAAACCTGGCTTTTCACCGTATGTCGAAATCGTGCTCTCGATGTCCTTCGCAAGGAAAAACGGATCGTCGGCCTTGTGGAGGATGAATTGGCCCAAGTTCCGGCGACGCGTCGGAATCCCTCGGAGCGGGCTGATATTCAGGAGCGGGTGGGGCAGGTTCATGACGCCTTGTCGCGACTTTCTGAAAACCAGCGAGAAGTCATTCTCTTAAAGTTCGAGCAAGGGCTTAGCTACCAGGAAATCAGTGAGGTAACTGGTCTTAGTACGGGAAACGTTGGTTTCCTTCTCCATGCTGGTTTGAAGCGCCTACGCAGCATCCTCCCCGAAGATCTCATTCAAAATTTAAGTCCCCAATCACTCTAGTCCCATGAAACTGACTCCGGAAGATCCCAAGATGACGGCATACGTTCTCGATGAGTTGTGCGAATTCGACAATGCCCGGGTGGCAATGGCGTTGGAAGGCAATCTTGCGCTAGCTGAAGAGAGTAAGGCGATGTCAGAAATGGCGGCCCTTCTCTCCGGAACTCTCGGCACGGATCAGTTCACGCTCGGAGAAAAGCGCCGGAAAGCGATTTTCAAGTCTGGTCGCCGTCCCGATACCGCCGTGCTTGTCAGTGACCATAAAAAGCGGGCCCGTCGTCAGTCGCTGATGGCGATGGCTGGAGTGGCTGCCGTGGTTACGGTGGGATTCATGGGCCTTTCGAAGTTGGGGGTTGATCCTCCGCTCTCGAGCGGAGTGGGCGCCACTGGACAAGGCCAGGGTGACGGTGAAGCCGGGGTCGCTGCCGCTGATCTCCCATTACTTTCGCAATTTTCTACCGACGTGGTAAGGAATGTTCAGGACCTTTCGTTGAGACTGCCGCTCTCGCTTCAGATTGCGGATCCATCTTTGGTCGAGCGAGTATTGATCGAATCCGGGAAATTGCCGGGAACAGATCACTTTCGGGTCGATAATTGGGTGAACATTCTTCAAGCCGAATCCAAACCGCAGGTGCAAGTCGGGCCGGTGGGTGTTTCCAGCGAGTTGGGACTTTGCCCCTGGGATCACCAAAAGGTGCTGTTGCTTGTGAATCTTCAGGGAGGAGATAATCCGCATGAAAATGTGAGCGCGCAAATCAACTTCGATCCTGAGAGAGTCGAGTCGGTGCGTTTGGTCGGCGAATCGTATACTCCAGAATCCCCCAAAGGCGACGGAGGAGTTCTGCTCGGCAATCAATCGTATTTTTATGAGGTCAAGCTCACGGGGTTCGAAGGGAAGCTTGGTCAGATCGACCTCGAACTAGAGACAGGCACGCAAACCGCCCGAGGCGGCATGTTGCCTTTGGATGCAGTCGTTCGTGAGGGTGAAGAGCTGTCGGATGATTTCCGGGTTGCTCTGACGCTGGCAAGATTTGCCCGTTATGGTCGTACCGAGGATGGTGACCTTTCCCAAATCGCGGCGGAGGCCCGGGATCTGTTAGGAGCAGTGCAGAATGCGCAAAACCGCTACGCTCTCGACGTCATTCTCCTCGCGGAAGAACGGCTTCAGTAATTCGAGGACAGACTAGACCATTCCCAGCTTCATCTTGCCCTCTTCGGAGATCATGTCTTGATTCCAGGCTGGGTCCCAAACGAGTTCGACGCGGGCGTCGTTAATTTCGCTGAGTGACATAATGCGTGCTTGGGCGTCCGCTGCGATGACGGGCCCCATGCCACAACCGGGTGCGGTGAGAGTCATTTTGACATCTACGTCGGTACCTTCATCAACTTCGGTGAGCTTGCAGTCGTAGACCAGTCCGAGGTTCACGATGTCGACGGGGATTTCCGGGTCGAAGACTTGCTTCATCTGATGCCAGACCTGCTCTTCGAGAGTGGCGTCTTTGAGGCGATTTTCCTCCTCCTGTTTGGCGGCTTTCTCCTCGGGGTCGACGCCGAGGGCGTCAGTGTCATTGGAAGAGATCCGGGCCAGGCCCGCGGAAGTGGCCACGGTATAGGTTCCGCCAAGTGTTTGCGTGATGACCACTGGAGTGCCCGCCGGGAGTGTGATGGTGTCTCCGGAGGGAATCTGAATGGCGTCGACTTCGCGGGTAAGGCTTACTTCTTCGTGCATGGCGTTGTTGGGGAGAGGTTCAACGATGCTGGTCAGTGCGCAAAGGTTTATTTTTGGAAATCAATGGTGATTCTACTGCTTTTGCTTCTTCAAGCATGAGTCATCCATCGGGACGGGTTTACCGACGCTGTCAACGGGGTGGGTGAAGAGGTAGCGCCAGACTGGTTCGTGGAGGTAGTTACCCTTCTTGTCGGCGAGTGAGCCTTTGCGGGGGATGACGGCGCCGTGGGCGACTTTGGCGTCGTTTTTGACGTCGAAGTCAGTGATGAGACGGCGGGTATTCCCGTAGGGTGGTTTGGATTTTTCAACATTCACGATGGGGCCAAATTGGTGCATGCCAAGGAGTTCCCAGGATCGGCAGTAGTGATCGGCCTCCCAGCCGGAATCCTGAATGTGGGTGAATCCGAAATAGCGGTTTTCCGGCGTGGCCGAAGGGAGAGCCTGCCAGTCCTGGTATTGGTCGCGGGGGCCCGAGAAGGCGACGACACGAGCGACTTTTGTGTGTTTGGCAAAGCGGGCGGAAGTAGTTGAACCATGGGAAATCCCCGAAAGGATGACTTTTTCCCAGAGGAGATCGTCTTTCTTCGAGTTGAGGAATTGCCCCCATTCTCCTTCGGGGTTTTTTTTGGCGAGATGCTTCACAAAGCTCAGTGCGCGGCCTTTAATGCTGTCGGGTTTGGCGATGGCGACGACCTTGGTGTGGTCCTCTCCGGTGGCAGCCTCGAGGCGAATATTGCCGCGGCAATGCGGGCCGACGGGCCGTTCTTTGCAGCAAAGGGAAAACCACTTGTTGGCGTAGGCAACTTGCATGGTGTGGAGTCCATATTTGTTGAGTTGATGGAAGAGCTTGGTGTTGGGGCTCATGAGCCAAATGACGAGCCGTCCGCGTGATTGGGCGCTGGTGTCGACACTGGCGTATTGCGTGTCCTGGGCTTTGCCTTTCTTGTCTTTGATGAGAAATCCGATTTCAGGATATTCTTTGACCTTTGAATCGAGTTCGCTGGCGCGGGTTTTGAATTCGTGAAGTTGTGGCTTTGCAGCAAGTGGAAGAATAGCGAGGAGTAGGAGGAGTGATTTCATGTGGTGATCAATTTTGGGTGACTATCGGTCCAATGTATTTTCGAGCGATGACGAGGTTGTCGATGAAGAGTTGATCTCGGGAGGAAGCGGAGGCGCTGTCTCCTTGATAGAGGTTGATCCGGATTTTCTCAATCTTGGTTTTTTAGTTTTGCGCATTTGGAGGTCGATCTTTTCGAAGGCAAGTTTCCCATCGCTTTTTCCAAGTTCCTCTCCTCCATTGAGCGACGCGATGGAGAGAAAGAAGAGCGAAGATCGGATTATTGGAAATGTATTACGTGGAGCCGGAGCATGATTTTCCATATCCCGGCAACAGAAAAAACGGCCTCCGGAATAACCGGAGACCGCTTTTGAGAAGGTGAAACCTTGGAGTGGCTTATTCGACTTCCGAGATCGTCTTAAGGATACGAGAAGCGATAGCGTAAGGATCTCCCTGGGAGTTCGGACGACGATCTTCAAGGTAGCCTTTCCAGTCGTTCTTGGCGAAGGAGTGTGGCACGCGAATGGACGCTCCACGGTCGGCAATGCCCCAGGAGAACTTGTCGATTGACTGGGTTTCGTGAAGGCCGGTGAGGCGCTGGTCGTTGTCAGGTCCGTAAACGGCGATGTGCTCCATGCAGTTCTTGTCGAACTGAGCCATGAGCTTGTCGAAGTATTCCTTACCGCCTTCTTCACGAAGTTTTTCAGTGGAGAAGTTGGCGTGCATGCCGGAGCCGTTCCAGTCGCCTTTGAGTGGCTTGCAGTGGTAGTTCACGTCGACAGCATACTCTTCGCAGAGACGTTCAAGAAGGAAGCGGGCAACCCAAATTTGGTCGGCGGCGCGCTTGGATCCTTTTCCGAAAACCTGAAATTCCCACTGGCCCATAGCCACTTCAGCGTTGATGCCTTCGTGGTTGATGCCGGCGTAGAGGCAGAGGTCGAGGTGCTCGTCGACGATGGCACGACCGATGTCGCCCACGTTCTTGTAGCCAACTCCGCAGTAGTATCCACCCTGAGGCTCGGGATATCCGCCTTTAGGGAATCCGAGGATGTTGCCGTCTTTTTCGAGGAAGTATTCCTGCTCAAATCCGAACCATGCGTTTTCATCGTCGAGGATGCCCGCGCGAGCGTTGGAGGGATGAGGATTGCCGTCGGGAAGCATAACTTCACACATGACGAGGACACCGTTCTCACGGGTTCCGTCAGGATAAAGCGCGACTGGCTTGAGGATGCAGTCGGAGTCGCTTCCGTCAGCCTGCTGGGTGGAGGATCCGTCAAATCCCCACTCGGGCAATTGCTCGAGAGTCGGGAAGTCATCAAATTCCTTGATGCAGCATTTAGTACGAAGGTTTGGGACGGGCGTGTAGCCGTCCAGCCAGATATAATCGAGTCGGTATTTAGCCATTGGTCTGATTGGTTGCTTGAGAACTGTGATTCAGTTCAGAAGTGCGCGGGAGGCTCAATGAAAATCGGGCGTCTGGCAATTCCTTACTTACAATTTCCCGTCAAAAGTAAGCAATTAGCGTGCCAAGTGCTTTAAATGCGGGAGATTTTGGCGACAATTAGGGTGGTGTCGTCGCGATCATCGTTTTCGTAAGCTCTGGAGCAGAGAGCCTTTGCTGTGTCAGCAAGGCTGCGATCTTCGAGGAGCTCCTCGCGGATGCTTTTTTCCCAGAGGCCGTCCATGACCCCGTCGGTGCAGAGCATGATTTCCTGGGTTTCTTCCAATTCGACAAATCCGACTTGCGGGCTGGGTTCGTGAGGGCTGCCACCGAGCACGTCGCTGAGGACGGACTTCCGGGGATGGTTTCGATAGGAGTATTCGGTGATCATACCACGATTCCATTGATGCCAGGCGATGCAGTCATCTTTGGTGAGTTGTTCGACCGAGCCGTTTTTTACAAGATAGAGCCGTGAATCGCCAATGTGGGCCCAGTAAAGGCGTTCGTGCGTGATCCAGGTCATGGTGAGAGTGGCTCCCATGCCTTCGGCGTTGCCCCCCTTTTTGGCGAGATCCATCAGGTCGTGGTGCGCATTGCGAAGGAGCTGGTCGAGAGCTTCTTCGGCTTCTTCTTTCGCGGTGAGAATGGTATAAAGGCGGTCTGCTTCCCGGTGAATGCGGCTCATCAGGAGACGGGAGGCGAATTCACCGGCGTTCTTTCCACCCATGCCATCGGAGACAGCCAGGACGAGGTGGGATGGGTCGAGGAGGATCTCTCCGGAATCTTCGAGGTGGAGCGTTTTCTCAGGATTGACGGTGAGAGCAAGGAAGGCATCGTCATTGGCAGCGTGATATTTCCCTTGTAGAGAGAGGGCTGACCAGGTGGCTCGAAGGACTTTTCCTTGAGAGGAGGGTTTTACGGGCTCAGGTAGAACATCCGAGAGCTCGAAATCGATGAGGCAGAAACGTCCCAGTTGCGCCGAGTAGGTGACATTGCGAGGTTCCGGGTCGTCGTGACGCACGCCATAAAGTTTTTCGAGTTCGTTAAAAAGTGCAGTGGCTTTTTCCGCCGTGACCAGGGGTGCCGGAGCGCCGCAGTTGGTGGTGACCAGCGTGAGTGTTTCGGGGTCGTGATCTAACAGCCGAGGGACATTCTCACACCCCCGGTCTTCAAGGATTTTGAGGACTTTCACTTCATTTTTGAAGCGTTTTTCTCGATCGGTGCCCCGGAATTGTTTGTGGACGTGGCCTTTGAAATCAATTCGAACGAGGGAGCGAATGCCGTCTTTGAGTTCCTTCATCTGCGATGGTGATCACGATAGTCCCATCCGGCTGACGACCAAGTGAAAATGAAGAGTGCGAACAGCTTGGATGAACTTAAGGACTGTGATAGAACTTGGTTATGGACGCGATCATTCATCATTTGGAGAACAGGGAGGAATTGCCTCCGCGGGAAGTCGCAGTGGCGGCAGATTATTTGCTCGATGAAAGCGGAGAAGTTGAAAAGAAGGCTCGTCTATTGAAAGCCTTGGCAGACAAGGGCGAGACGGCGGCGGAGATTGCCGAGTTTGTGACCGTTTTTTTGGAGAAAGCACAAACACCAGATTTTATCGATCAGTCATTTGATGGGCCAACGATTGATGTTTGTGGCACGGGTGGGGATAAGCTCGACCTGTTTAATGTTTCGACTACCAGCATGTTTGTCGTTGCAGCTGCGGGAGGCGTGGTGATTAAGCACGGAAACAGAGGGATTACCTCCAAGAGTGGTGGGGCTGATGTTCTGGAGGCTCTTGGGGTTGGTATTGATCTTCCTTCAGCCCAAGTTGGTACCTGTCTGGAGCAGGCGGGAGTGGGCTTTCTTTTTGCTCCGCAATATCATCCGGCTTTCAAGGCCGTGGTGCCCGTTCGGAAATTGCTCGCGGAACAAGGGCAGCGAACAATTTTCAATCTGATTGGCCCCTTGTTAAATCCGGCTCATCCCGAATGTCAGTTGGTGGGGGTTTTTGATCGCACCTTGTGCCCCATATTTGCTGAAATTCTGCAACGTTTGGGTCGCGACAGCGCTTGGGTGGTCAATGGGGCGACGGCTGATGGCCGGGTGGTCGATGAGGTCAGTCTCATGGGGCCGACCTTGGTTTGTAAGTCAGGAAATTTCCAGAGGCAGGTGGATGAAGAGTTACAGCCTTCTGATTTTGGTCTGGAGGTCGTGCCGGCAACTGAGCTCCAAGGCGGGGATGCCGCAGAGAACGCAGTGATTCTGGAAGAAATTCTCAGTGGGCGGGAACGTGGGCCCAAGCGCGACATTGTCCGTTTGAATGCGGCAGCCGCGATTGCCTGTGCGGGATTGGCTGATGATATGGGCGATGCTTTCAGAAAGACGGGCGAAATTCTGGATAATGGGGCTGCTTTGGACCGCTTGCGAATCCTGCAGGAATATGGAAAAAATTCCTGATAGGATTGACTCTTTCAAAATCCCCCTGAGAAGTAGAATTGTGCTGTTGATAATAAAAAGAGCTTCCGCGTTGGTGGGTGTGACATTCGCACTGGCGTCCTGTACCTTTCCGGCAAAGCCGACGGGGTTTCTCAAGGAGCCTCCCAGGATGGCAAAGGATGAGTCGACCTCGTATCAGCGAAGTTGGACAAATCCTTCCGCCGGGCTTTCCAAATATCGCAAAGTGTATCTCGCTCCGGTGGCTCTGCATGAAGCGAGGTTGCGCAACATGGCATGGAATAGCCGAAATCTCACCGGGCGGCAAAAGACAGATCTTCAAATGATGAGTCAATTGCTGAGGTGTGAGTTTGCGACAGCATTTTCAGAATCGCCTAATGGATGGCGGGTGCTTGATCAACCGAGCAAGGAATCCGGCGCTATTGGGATTGAGCTAAATGTCGTTGAGGTTGCAACGTCTCGTCCGTTGGTTGAGCTTATCGGGACATTTATTCCCGGTGGAGGGATTTTAAACCGTCCCTCAATGGCGATTGAAGGGAGGGTGATTGAGATGAAGAGCGGGAGAGTTCTTGCGAAGTTTGCCGACCGGGAAAAGCCGCCAACCTCACCCTTGTCGATTTCGCAATTTCAGTATTACAAGGTGCAACGCAATCTCATGCGGGATTGGGCAGGCCAGACGGTGAAGTGGATTGAGCGAACGAATCCGAAGGAAAAAGTCTGGGATGTTCTTCCCTTCACCTTGATTGATTTTTAGGATCAAAGGCCCGCTGCCGAACTTTCCCATTCAGAAGTCGCTTCGATGTGAGCGATTTTCCACTCATCATCGATCACTTCGAAATCGAGGATAATGACCCAGTCTTCCTCGGTTTTGAATTGCTGGCCGGCAGCTGCTTTGACCACGCAATCGAGTCTGACATGCGCAGTGTCTCTTTTGAGGAGCATTTTTCGGTCGGTTTCGATGATCTCCACCCAGCTCGTCATCGTGTGGAGGAAATCGAGCCGCTTAATGATGGTGTCGATCCCTGTTTCACCATCGGGGACCGGAGGAGAGCCCTCGAAGCTTACGGTCTCGGCGAGAATTTCTCGCAGTATTTCGTGGCGGTTTTCCCGGTTGTCCAGCGATACCTTGCGATACTCGAGGACCTCAACGAGCGATGCGATTCGCTCGTTGATTTGCTGTTCCGGAGTGCTCTTCCATAAGAAATAGCCGCCAAAGGCGACAAGAATGGCGATTGCTGAGATGAGAATTTCTTTAGAGCTCATTCAGCGATTAGGCGCGAGTTCGAGGACGAATCCTTTAAGATACTCTGTTTCTGGAATTGTCGTAATAATAGGATGGTCGAGCCGCTGGCTGTGCGACTGGATGGTGCGAAGAGTGCGTTTGCCGTCGATGGCGGCCCTTTGGATCGTCTCCAGGAAGAGTTCGCGGGAAGCGTGGTGGGAGCAGCAGAAGGTTGCGACCTGGCCATCGTGATTGAGCATCTTCAAGGCACGGAGGTGGATTTCCTTGTATCCGCGCATCGCGTCTTTGACCGTTTTCTTGTTTCGCGTGAAGGAAGGCGGATCAAGAATAATGAGATCGTAAGTTTCCTCGTGTCTCCGAAGGAAATCAAAGGCGTTGGAGGTGACCGTTTCAATTTCCACTCCGGTGAGTGCGGCGTTCCGCTTGGTCGCGGCGGTGGCTTCTTCGGAAATGTCGACTGCGAGCACGGATTTCGCCCCAGCTTTCATGCAGGCGAGGCCGAAGCCGCCTTGGTTGCAGAAAACGTCGAGGACTTTTTTTCCCTTTGCCAGTTGGGCCACGCGGTCATAACTGTCCATGATGTCAAGGAAGAGGCCTGTTTTTTGGCCGTTGGCGGGATCAATTTCGAAGATGGATCCCTGGTGCTCGACCGTGAAGGGCTCGGGCTGGCTGCCGTGGAGCATTTTGATTTCATTTTCGAGACCTTCGGCTTTACGCATGGAGGAATCATTGCGCAATGTGATCGATGCGGGATTACAGAGATCTATCAATGCCTTTGAGATGAGCTCTTTACGTTGATCCATTGCCAGAGTGGTCGTTTGAAGAACCAAGTGATCGCCATATTTATCAACAATGATGCCCGGCAGGCCGTCGGATTCACTCCAGACAAGACGGCAGAGCTCGGGATCGATGTTGATTTTTTGGCGATAGGCAATGGCCTGACCGATCCGTCGGGTGAAAAACTCCTGATCCAGCTTTTGAAGTCTCCGGGAAATGCGTCGGGCGACGATTTGGGAGTTGGGATTGTAAATACCGCAGCCGAGCGGGCGATCCTTGAAGTCCTTCAGGGTAATTAGGTCTCCAGGCAATGGATTTCCAAAGGTTTTTTGGATATCGGATGCATAAACCCATTCGTGTCCGTGGAAAATTCGGGCGCGGGGTTTGATAATCAGGCCTGCCATGAGCAAAGAAAAGGGCAGGGGAATTGGAATATCAAGAACTGCCCGTCCTTTTCGCTTGATCATCGGGGTCTCTCTGCCTAAGCCCTCCCCACCTACCATTATGGGCCAGAATCTTAAAACACGACTGAAGCGCCGCCGGAGAAGCCAATATCTCAAGCGGAAGAACGAGCAGGCTAAAGCAAATGCTGCTATCAAGAAAGCCGCTCCCAAGGACGAAAAGCCTGCTAAAAAGGCCGCCAAGAAGGCTGCTAAGAAGGCCACCAAAAAAGCAGCTACCAAAAAGGTAGCCAAGAAGGCCGCCGCCAAGAAAGTAGCGAAGAAAGCCGCCCCCAAGAAAGAGGCTGCTGCCAAGACTCCCGAGGTGAAAACCGAGGACACTGGTGCTGAAACCAAGGAAGGGGAATAGGACTCCTCTTCAAAAATACTCTTCAAAACCCGCTCGGCTTCGGTCTGGCGGGTTTTCTTTGCCTTGAATTCCCGAAAAAAGGAATTTCCATTCCGTTTTCTTGGGTTAGCGTTCCGCACCGGAAAAAGCAGCCTCTGGGCTGGCGGTATTTTATCATGTCCGAGCAACAGCCACCTGAGTCACCGAATTCAAAGAAATCGCCACAAAGTCCCACTCCTGAGGGCGGCGTGAACTGGAAGGTGATCATCCTATTTACCATCGCGATCGCAATTATCTATTTTGCCTTCATGTCTGATAAATCAGGCAACGACAAAACGCTGACATTCCCCGAGTTTCGGGAGGCCTTTCTTGAAGGCCGGATTCTTCAAACCACCGCTGATGATTTTAAGAAAGGTCAGCTGGAGTTGGTTACCTACAGCGGAGAAACCCGTGCTGAGGTGAAAGGGTTTTTCCATGACTCGGAGATCCTCGTCGAGAGGTGGAGCGATGAAAAGCCGATCAAATCATCGATTCAGCTCGATATCGATACGCTCACTTCCGAACTCTATCAGACCTTTGGTGAGAAGTTGGAGTGGATCGAGGAAAAGCCGGTCGGTGCCGAAACTTCCGAGTTGGTGCCTTTCTCCAAACTGAAAGGATTGCTCGCGGAAAACAAACTTGTTCTAGGGCCAGATCAGAGCTTCAAAATTTTCCGTGATGCCGAGTCCAAGGAGGCGACTCTTTTCGCAACATCCGGAAGCCCGGTGCCATTCGACTCTGAGAAGCTCAAGGAGATGAAAGTCGGGGAATTTGTGGTGAAATTAAACACTATCGTGATGCGTGATGATTTGGCTGCCTTGGTTAAATCCAACATCAAAACCCGCAGCGAAGACAATACCTTTGGGAAGGTGATGCTGAGTTTCCTTCCGGTCCTTCTCTTGATTACGCTGATCTTCTTCCTTTTCCGTCATCAGATGAAGTCTGCAGGTAAGGGGGCAATGAGCTTTGGGAAGTCCAAGGCCAAGATGCTTACGATGGATCAGCAAAAGGTGACTTTCAAAGATGTTGCCGGAATCCAAGAGGCCAAGGAAGAGTTGTTCGAAATCGTTGATTTCCTTCGTGACCCTCGCAAGTTTCAAGCGCTCGGTGGACAGATTCCCAAAGGTGTTCTCATGGTAGGTCCTCCGGGAACGGGTAAGACTCTTCTCGCTCGTGCGATTGCCGGTGAGGCGGACGTCCCATTCTTCTCCATCAGCGGATCTGACTTTGTCGAAATGTTCGTCGGTGTGGGTGCCAGCCGTGTTCGCGACATGTTCGAACAAGGCAAAAAGCACGCTCCTTGTTTGGTCTTCATCGATGAGATTGACGCGGTCGGTCGTCATCGTGGTCACGGCATGGGCGGTGGTCATGACGAACGCGAGCAGACCTTGAATGCCCTCCTCGTCGAGATGGATGGTTTCGATACCCAGGAAGGGGTGATCATCATCGCGGCAACCAACCGTCCCGATGTTCTCGATCCCGCCTTGCTTCGTCCCGGTCGTTTCGACCGACAGGTGACGGTTTCTCTGGCTGACGTCAAAGGGCGCGAGCAAATCCTCAAAGTTCATTCCAAGAAAATTAAACTGGCTGAGGGTGTTGACCTCGGGGTGATCGCCAAAGGGACTCCGGGATTCTCGGGAGCTGAACTGGCCAATTTAATCAATGAGGCCGCTCTTCTTGCGGCCCGTAAGGGGATCAAGGCGGTGACTCTGGCCGAGATGGAGGAGGCTCGTGACAAAGTCCGTTGGGGGCGTGAACGTCGAAGCATGGCTCTTTCCGAGGAAGATAAACTCAAGACAGCTTATCACGAAGCTGGTCACGCCATCTTGAATGAAGTGATCGAGCATACCGACCCACTTCACAAGGTGACGATCATTCCTCGTGGTCCTTCCCTAGGCTCCACAATGTTCCTTCCTGAAGGCGATCGTTTTAGCTACCACAAAAAAGAAATGCTCGCACAACTGGTGGTGCTGATGGGCGGGCGTGTGGCGGAAGAGATCATGCTTGATGATGTCGCAAGCGGAGCCAGTGGCGATATCCACATGGCGACCAGCTTGGCTCGCCGCATGGTTTGCGAGTGGGGAATGAGCGATAAGATGGGCATGATCGAATATGGCGACGGTGGAAGCGCCGGATTTCTCGCCAAGGACATGATGAATCATTCCAACAATTACTCTGAAGCCACCGCGCAACAGATCGATGCGGAGATTAAGCGCTTTATTGACGAGTCCTATACTCTGGCGCAAAAGGAACTTAGAGAGCGGAAAGATCTCCTTGAGTTGATTGCTCAGGCCTTGATGGAATTCGAAACTCTCGACGCTAATCATATTAGTGATCTCATTGAGCACGGCGAAATGAAGGATCCACCCAATCCGCCGGCACCTCCCGAGGTTCCCGACGAAATGAAAAAAGAGGAAGCTCCAAAGGAATCGAAGGAGTCCAAAGATGAGGACGACGACTCTTTGCCAGGGGAAATTGTGGGAGCTCCAGCTTAAAGAAATTTTTCAGGGAATTAGATTTCTCTTCATACCCTCTCAAAAATTATGGAAAACGTTGTTATTATTGGAACCGGTTGTGCCGGTTGGACGGCTGCCATTTATACTGGTCGCGCAAATCTTTCTCCTCTTGTCCTTTCGGGCACTCAACTCGGCGGTCAGCTCACGACCACGACCGAAGTGGAAAACTTCCCGGGCTTTCCCGAGGGAGTGATGGGTCCTGAATTGATGGGTCGGATGCAACAGCAGGCTGAAAAGTTTGGAGCCCGGGTCGAATATAAGAAGGTCGTCGAAATTGCAAAGAATGACGATGGAACCTTTACCATCAAGACTGACTCGGACGAGCTTCAGAGCAAGACGGTCATTATCGCCACCGGAGCAGCTCCTCGTTACCTCGGGTTAGAGAACGAAATGGAGCTGGTTGGTCACGGAGTGACTTCCTGTGCGACCTGTGATGGTGCATTTTACCGTGACGTCCCGGTCGCGGTTGTCGGTGGAGGTGACTCGGCTTGTGAGGAAGCCAACTTCCTTACGCGCTTTGCTTCCAAGGTGTATCTCATCCATCGTCGCGATGAACTTCGCGCTTCTAAAATCATGGCTGACCGTGTTCTTGCCAACGAGAAGGTTGAGCCGGTCTGGGATTCTGCGATCACAGAGTATCTTACTGACGAGGCTGGCGAAGTTCGAGCCGCCACTCTAAAAAACCTGAAATCAGGTGATGAGTCCGAGCTTGAAGTGAAATGTGTTTTCGTTGCCATTGGTCATGTTCCCAATAGTCAGTTTGTGGGTGATTTGGTCGATCTTGACGAAGGTGGTTACATTCTGCAAAACGCGCACAGCACTGGGACTAAAACGCCGGGGATCTTCGCGGCGGGTGATGTCGCCGATCATGTCTATCGTCAGGCTATCACGGCTGCCGGGCAGGGTTGTGCTGCTGCTCTTGAAGCTGAGCGCTATCTCTCTGACAGCGAGTAAGGCTTATGCAATTTTGAAAAGAGCCCGGAGATTCGTTCTCCGGGCTCTTCTCGTATTTGAGCAATCTCCTGAAAAAGGCGCTGTATCCGGGTCGTTCCATTGCCTTACCATCCAGCCCACAGATAACTTTATGAACATGACCTTCTGGCTTCGGCCCCAACGAGCTCTTCTCTCTGCACTCAGCTTCCTTCCTAGTATGGCGAGCGCCGAGGAGCGCCCCAATATCCTTTTCCTCTTTTCCGACGATCACGCTCCGAATGCCATTTCCTGCTATCCCGGCGGACTTTTTGACAAGGTTGCTCCGACGCCGTCGATTGATCGCATTGCCAAGGAGGGCTTGATTTTCACCAATAGCTTTTGCGCCAACGGGATTTGCGGGCCCTCCCGGGCCTCTATTCTGACCGGAAAGCACAGTCACATGAATGGCTTCCTCGATAACAACTCTTCGCACTTCGATGGGTTGCAGCAGACCTTTCCCCAGCTTCTGGGCAGGACCGGATACCAGTCGGCCATGATCGGAAAGTGGCACCTTCATTCGAATCCAGTCGGTTTTGACTTTTGGCGAATTCTTCCGGGGCAGGGAAGTTACTATAATCCGGACTTCATTGAAATGGACGGTAGCCGCAAGCGCTACGAAGGATACGGCAACGATAAGGTGACCGAGTTTTCTCTCGAATGGCTCAAGAATGGCCGCGATAAGAGCAAGCCCTTCATAATGATGTCGCAGTTCAAGGCCCCTCACCGCAACTGGTCGCCGGCTTTGCGTCACATCAAGATGTTTGACGGCGTCACCATGCCTGAGCCGGAGACATTGTTTGATGCATACGAAAACCGGTCTTCCGTGCTCAAAGAACATGCCATGGGAATCGACAAGCACATGTTTTGGGGCTGGGACATGAAGTTCCATGATAAGAATCCCTTTCCCAATCACTTTATGGGTGGGCTTGCCAATGGCGAATACAAGCGGATGACTCCCGAGCAGAAGAAATCCTGGGATGCCGTTTATGAGCCGCAGAACCAGAAATTCATCGCGGACATGAATGCGGGTAAGCTTACCGACAAGGATGTCGTTCGATGGAAATACCAGCGCTACATCAAAGACTATCTTGCGACGATTCGCAGTATGGACGAAGGGATTGGAAAGATTCTCGATTACCTCGATGAGTCAGGCTTGGCAAAAAACACGATTGTGATCTATTCCTCGGACCAAGGGTTTTATCTTGGTGAACACGGATGGTACGACAAGCGCTGGATGTTTGAAGAGTCCTTTCAGATGCCTTTCGTGATCCGCTGGCCTGGCGTGATCAAGCCGGGTTCGTCGTCAAAGGCGCTCATCCAAAATATCGATTACGCTTCAACTTTCCTCGATGTCTGCGGAGCGGAAATTCCTAAAGATCTTCAAGGGAAGAGCTTGGTTCCCGTTCTCAA
Source organism: Verrucomicrobiaceae bacterium TMED86 (assembly GCA_002172625.1). Lineage (GTDB taxonomy): Bacteria > Verrucomicrobiota > Verrucomicrobiia > Verrucomicrobiales > Akkermansiaceae > SW10. The sequence continues at coordinate 16,215 of NHEN01000005.1, forward strand.
GAATAGTGGCAAGGCTCCAGATGATTGGCGGAAATCGATCTACTATACCTACTACGGAGAGCGAACCCATCAGGTGGCAGCTCACGATGGAGTGCGCACGGAAGACTTCACCGCCTTCTATGTTCCCAAAACGAAAGAGTGGCAGTTGTTTGATCTTAAGAAAGATCCACAGCAGATGAAGAGTGTTCATAAGGATCCCGCTTACACAGCGAAGCTCAGTGAGCTTCAGCGTGAGTATGCCAAGCTGAAAGACAAGTATCGTGCGCACTCGGCGATCCTTCGTGCTGATCGAAACAATCAAGAATGGTGGAAAAAGCGCCACGCCCAGAAAGTGGTGGAAGCTCGCAAGCAGTCCCACGATCTCATCTTCATCGGTGATTCCATCACGCATTCCTGGGAGGGTGCCGGTAAGGCCACCTGGGAGAAATACTACGGAGGGCGCAAAGCCTTGAATCTTGGTTTTTCGGGCGATCGTACCGAACACGTTCTCTGGAGGATCAACAATCGTGAGTTGCAGAAGCAGAAAAATGCCAAGGCCATCGTGATGATGATCGGCACGAATAATACCGGACATAGTCAGCAGGATCCGAGTGAGACTGCCGACGGAATTGAGCGAATCCTCTCCGCGCTTCGTGCTCGTTGTCCCCAGGCGAAAGTTTTACTCTTAGGAGTTTTCCCTCGTGACCACAAGCCCGATGGGAAGCTCCGACAGATCAACAATGCCATCAACGAACGCATCGCAAAACTTGCTGATGGCGAGCGGGTTCACTTCATGGACATCGGGGGCAAGTTCCTCGATAAGGATGGGGTTTTGCCCAAGGCAATCATGCCTGACTTTCTTCACCCAAAAGCAGAGGGATACAGGATTTGGGCCGAGGCGATCGAGCCCAAGCTGAAGGAATTCGGGCTTTAGGTTCCGCAGAAGGTTTCGTGAACGGCCTCCTCGGGGCGAGGAGGTGTTTCGAGGTCGGAATATTCCTCTTGTTCGGCAAAGGGGTCCTTTAAGGCGTCGACGAGACGCTGGAAAGGTGCGAGGTCCCCAAGGTAGGCTGCCTGGATAGCTTGCTCCACGCGATGGTTTCTTGGAATGAGGATGGGATTGGCTTCACGCATCATAGAGACGTCGAGCGATGATCGATTCCAATCGTTGAGCCAGTCCTTGAAGGTGACTTTGTCAGGGAACAATTCGGTAAGCGGTTCGCTTGATTCTCCAGCGGCGAATCGGGTGAGGCGTCGGAAGAAAAGAGTGAAATCGATTTCCTGTTCGGTGAGAAGTTTCAGACAGCGGTCAATCTCGTCACGCGATGAGGTTTCAGGAAGTCCAAGTTTTTGAAGGAAGCGTGTTTGATATTCTTTTTGAAACAGGTCTCCGAAGGCTTTGAGTTCGCTTTCAGCCAGGGTGATGGCTTTGTCTGTATCGGAATCAATCAAGGGCAGAAGCGTTTCCGCGAAGCGCATGAGATTCCAGTGCGCAATACTGGCTTGCTTTCCCCAGGCGTAACGCGCATTGCGATCAATCGAACTGAAGACACATTGCGGATGGAATTTATCCATGAAGGCGCATGGGCCGAAGTCGATGGTTTCCCCGGAAATGGCACAATTGTCGGTATTCATGACGCCATGGATGAATCCCAACGACATCCAATGCGCAACCAGCGAAGCATGTGCTGCGATGACCGCACGAAGTAGCTCGATGGGATTACTAGCTTCAGGATAGTGGCGCTCGATGGTATAGTCGGTGAGAATCTGAAGTGCTTCCGCATCATTGCGGCCATAGAAGTATTGAAAGGTCCCCACACGAATGTGGCTTGCCGCGATTCTCGTGAAGATCCCTCCGGGTTCCGGTCCGTGTTGACGATGGACGGGTTCCCCGGTCGAAACCGCAGCCAGAGCCCGGGTGGTGGGAACACCGAGGGCCGCCATCGCTTCGCTCACGATGTATTCCCGGAGAACGGGACCGAGGGCGGACCTACCATCACCGCTGCGGGAGAAGGGCGTGGGTCCAGATCCCTTGAGCTGGAGATCGAATCTTTTGCCCGATTGATCCAGAAGTTCGCCGATGAGGAGAGCTCGTCCGTCTCCGAGCTGCGGAGAAAAGTTACCGAACTGATGTCCGGCGTAGGCTTGTGCAAGCGGTTCGGCACCCTCGGGAATCGTATTGCCGGAGAGGAATGCCAGGCCTTCGGCTGACTTGAGCTCATTCGGCTCGAGCGAGAGTTCTTTGGCCAGAGATGTATTTATTCTGATGACTTCGGGGGCGGGAACTTTTGAGGCTTCCTGTTTGAAATAGAATCTCCCGGGAAGTTGCGCGTAAGTATTGTTAAAGGGGATTCGCATCGAACTGAAGATGCGCCAAGAGGGGAAAAACGCAGCATTAATTCTGTATGTTCCGCTTAATCATGGCGGTAGATGGTGTGCTATACTATTCCCACGCACTTTTTCCTTTCCCTAGTGGTTCTGTCAGACAGCATACCCCCTCATGAAATTCACTTTGATTTTCGCAATTGCACTGGCATTCGCTTCACCGATATTTTCCCACGAAGGGCACGATCACGCTTCCGGAGTCGGAAATGTCATTACTACCGCGACGGTGACCGGACCGGAAGGTCATCAGTTTATTACGGTGCCGGGGTGGGGATCTCTTCCCAAGGAAAAAAATATCGGTCCTCTTCACGGGGATCTGGCAGTGGTGAAATCGGGCAATGTCTATGTCTCTCTGGAGTCCAAAGCAGGCATTGCGGTATTTGATCGGCATGGAAAGTTTATCAAGACACTCAAACCCGAGCTTCAGCAATTGCACTCTCTTATCGCAATTGAAGAGAGCGGCAAAGAGTTTCTCTGGGGCGCGCAGGTTAAGCAAAACCGCGCCGTAAAAGTCGATCTGGAGGGTAATATCGTATCGACACTCCCGAATGAAAAGACGGGGGACCTTGAAGGTGGAATGGGAGGATTGACCGAGGTGTTGGTCGGGCCCAAGGGACATATCTATTTTTTTATGGGCTATGGCTCTAAGAAAATCCATAAGCTCAAGCCCGACGGCACTCTGGTGAAAACCTACGGAGGGAAAGGGAAGGGCAAAGATCAATTTACGGCCTGTCATGGAGCTGCGATGGATTACCGCTATGACGAGCCACGTATTTTGGTTTGTGACCGCGACGGTCGTCGCATGATGCACCTCACTCTTGATCTCACTTGGATCGGGATTTACGGCACCACTCCAATGCGTCGCCCGGCTGATGTCGACGTGCAAGGTGACTACGCTGCGGTTGGCGAGATTGAAGGACGCGTCATTCTCATGGATAAGGAAGGTAAGGTCGTGGCCGCTCTTCTTGATAATCCAAACGAAAAACAATGGGCCACCAATGGAGTGCCTGCGCATCAGTTGCATGACAACGCATTCTCCGCTCCCCACGGAATCAAGTGGGGCCCCCAGGGTCAGATTTACGTTTCAGAATACAGTAAGGTAGGCCGCCTTATCGCGCTCTTCCCCAAGAAGTAACTTACTCCTAAAATCATGATAGAATTGGAAGATTTTTTTGAAGATGTCATCGGCAAGACTCTTCGCGGAACGGGGATGGCTGATGGTGTGTTGTCCTTTCTCACCAACGTCGAAGAAGACGTTATCGCAAAATTAAAAGACGGCGAATTCGACGAAGCGGCCCTTCGTGCAATTGCTCCTTCGCTGGGGCTTGATGCCGATACTCTTGTGGAACTGGCCAATCGTTCGTGGCGTCCCGAGGAGGTCAGTCTCGACGGGCTGAAGCAGTTCAATACTGACTTCGACGATGAGATGACGGTGAATGCTTACCTCATCTGGGACGACCAGACAAAGGAAGCTGCTCTCTTCGACACGGGTGCCAATGCCGACACCGCTCTTGCTGCGGCGAAGGAGTTGGGTGTTGAAATTAAGACGCTTTTTATTACGCACACTCATATTGATCACATCATTGATCGGGAGAAAGTGATTGCGGCTAATCCCGGGATTCGAGTTCTCGTGAATGGAAAGGAACCCGTCGCTGGAGCCGAGCGTTTTGCTGCCGGTGATACCTTTTCCATCGGAACACTTCGCGTTTCCACGCGTCTTACTTGGGGGCATTCACCTGCGGGAACGACTTACGTTGTTCATGGTCTCGACCGTCCGGTTGCAGTTGTCGGTGATGCTCTTTTTGCCCAATCGATGGGTGGAGGGGTCGTTTCCTTTAAAGATGCGCTTGCTACAAATCGTGAACAGATTTTCACTCTTGAAGAGCAGACCGTAATCTGCCCGGGACATGGTCCCATGACTTCCGTGGTGGAAGAAAAAGCCCACAATCCCTTCTTTCCAGAATTCAAATAAACAAACCAACTACCTAATAACCGAACACATGAGTAAAGTAGCATTTGTCGGCGTCGGCCGTATGGGAGCCAATATGGCTCGTCATCTTCAACTTGATTGCGGACATGACATCACCGCTGTTTATGATGTCAACAAAGAGGCTTCTGCCGAGATCGCCGCAGAGCTGGGAGCAAAGGATTGCACCACTCTTGCCGAAGTGACCGAAGCAGCGGAGATCATCTTCACTGTCGTTACCAACGACAACGCAATGCGAGCCATCTTCCTTGGTGACGGAGATAACCTCCTCGTTGACTCCTCCGGAAAGACCTTCATCAACTGCGCGACTTTATCGCCCGGTATTCACAAAGAGGTTTATGCTGCCGGTAAAGCTGTTGATGCCGACGTTCTCGAGGGAGCGATGGCTTCTTCAATTTCACAGGCCCGTGAAGGGTCGCTTTTCCTTATGATTGGTGGAGACGAAGGGGTCTTCAATACTCACAAGGAGATTCTCGACCAACTTTCCGTGAATCTCAGCCTTTGCGGTGAGATTGGCAAAGCCGCCGAAGTGAAGGCTCTCGTTAACATGGTGATGAACATCAATACTGCCGGCCTCGCCGAAGGTCTTGGTCTCGCCAGTGCGCTGGGAATCGATATCGATCTGATTTGTAACATCTTCTCACAGACCGGCGCGAATAGTCGTGTTCTTGAGACCGATGCGGAAGACATGCGCGACCGTGATCACGAATGCTGGTTCTCTGCTGAACACGCTGCCAAGGATTCCGGGATTGCCCAGGATATAGCCAATGGTCTTGGAGTTTCACTTCCAGTTAATGACGCCACCAAAGCCCAGTATGACAAGATGGTATCCGAAGGCCTCGGTGAATTGGACAAGTCCGGCATCGCCGAACTGACCTTCCCGGGACGTCATTCTTCCTAATCGGGAATACTTTCGCGAAAAGCCCTCGGTTGATCCCGGGGGCTTTTTCTTCTTGGGATTTGCCGGTTACTTTAGGTGCTTGCGAAAATGTGCTGCTGCTTTGCTCATGCCTTGGTCGAACCGTAACATCCGAGGTCGTAGTAGCCCTGGTCATCGACGAGAATGAAAATGATGTTGGGTGGTCGTTGGTCTCCGAAGAGCTGGCTGATTAAGGAAATGAGAAGAGTGATTTTGAAAATACGCATATTAGGTTCCTTGGGAGGAGCCTCGATGGTTTTCAATGATTGAGTGGAAAGCCGATGAAACTCGTGAAGTAGGAGTTGTCCGCGGAGAGGAGCTAGTTCATGTCTCCTGAAGCATAAATGACCAGAAGGCTTCTCCTTTGGCAGGGATTTCGCATTTGGGGAGGGAATTGCTTAATTTAGTTAAAGATAGATGGGCTTGCCGAGTTCCTTCTGATTGCTAATCTGCTGTCGTGCCAGAGGGGTATCAGGAAATTTTAGGACTAAGAGTCGAGGTTGAAGAGGTGATCTACAATCCGAATCTTGAGGCTCCGGAAGAGAGGCCTTACCCCTTTGTCTACTTTATCTCGATCATCAATGACTCGAACGAGGCTCTTACCATTTGGGGGCGGAAGTGGATTTTGAAGGATGTGACAGGAGAGGTGATGGTGGTTGAAGGGAGTGGCGTCGTTGGGGAAAACCCGTTTTTACTTCCGGGAGAACGATTCTCTTATAATTCCTACCACGTTATCGGAAAAGACAGTCGAGTGAGTGGTTCTTTTTTTGGAACTTCGGAACATGGCGCGAAAGTCAGGGTAACCATTCCGGGCTTCAATCTGGTTGTCCCGGATTCGATATCCTGAGGTGTCGGGATTCCGAGATGATTTCGTGCATGGCAATATCATGGGGGTCGCTTGGGAGCATACCTTGAATTTGAAGGTCGAAGGCCACACCTATCAGACGAGCTTTAATGGTCTTTACGAGATAGCGGTCGTAGTATCCACCTCCCTGGCCAAGCCGTATTCCTGATGGCGAAAAAGCGATTCCCGGGCAGATCAGGGTATCGAGATTGTCGGGGGGGATTTCGGGGGCGGATGGCAGGGGTTCCAGAATACCAAACTTTCCGATGGTCAGATTACAGTGACTGGTGACCTCGTGGAAGGTCATCGACCCAAGCCCGGTGACTCTTGGGAGGAACCATTGGATTTTTTCGTTGGAAAGAAGGGAGAGGAGTTGGGGTTCGCGGGAAGTTCCGGAAAAAAGGGCACAGTTTGTTCCGCTTTCAAGAGTGATGGAACGCGATATCTCGGTGGACGCAGCTTGCAATGCAGGCGAAGGGATTTTGGCAAGCGATGATCGGATCGCAGAGCGGAGTTCATCCTTGGCGCTTGCGTTTGTTGACATCGTGAGGACAATACAGTCTATGCGTCTGATTGGGCAAGTGTCCTTATTTTCACTTTTTTGTTTTGCTCTCGGGGCACAGGAAAAGCGTGCCTTTGAATTTAAGGCTCCGATCGTAAGAGAAAGTATTTTTAAGGAAGCTGGGATGAACGACCGGGAGAAGGATGCTTATGCGACCAATCTGGCCATTTTCACGGCGAATGAAATTGTGCGTATGAAGGCGAACAAGGATTCCTTGGGCTTTGCTCGGAAGGCCCTGGCCGTGGCTATGCACCTGTCGCCTCGAAATAAGCGGGCGGTGATTCTTAAATTTCAATTAGAGAAGGGGGTGATGCCAACAACTCTTGAGGCGCAATACGGCCCCAAGACATTGGCGACCTTGTTTGTCACGCGCGCTGAATTTCTTTATCAGCAGAAGGGAAATGTAAATCGATTGTTGGCGCGTTGTTTGATCGATCTGGCCGTCACGATTGATCCTCGAAATGAGGATGCGGTTTATGCTTATGAGATACAGAAAATCGATTTGGGGGAATTGGCGTGGGGTCCGATTACTGATGCTCCCAAGCCGGTGATTCCTAATCCTTGAGGTATTCTGAGAGCATTTCGCGGAGGCTATTGCGAGCGCGGAAGAGTTGGCTCTTCACGGCGGGAACCGAGAGTTCCAGGACCGTAGCCATTTCCTCGTAGGGCATTTGCTCGTAGCGACGAAGAATCACAGCGAGCCTCTGTTTTTCGGGAAGGCGGGCAATGGCGTTGTCGACGATTTCTTTCATTTCCGACTGGGCGAGCTTTTGATCGGGTTGGGAAGTTTCGTCTGAATAGGCGACTGAGCGATGCCAGTCGTCCTCTTGCTCTTCGATGGAGGATTCTTTTCGTCGGGATTTCTTGGACGTCTCGTTGAAAACGAGATTTCGGGTGACGGTGAAGAGGAAGGTCGTGAATTTGGCCGTCGGTTGGTAGCGTTTGGCTGATTTCCAGATTCGGAGGAAGACTTGTTGGGCGATGTCTTCGGTATCGGCGGAGCCGTTGGTCATTTTAGCCACAGTACCAATGACTGCGCCTTGATGTCTTTCCACGAGGAGACGGAAGGCTTGGTCGTCGCCTTTTGCGATGCGGGCCATCCAAGCTACGTCTTCATCATTGGCATCCTCAGTATCCCCCATGAATCTTCGGGGGAGTTAACCAGAGGATTGGCCGCGAGTCGCGAGAATTTCCCGGGATTTATTTTGATTGGCCCGAAAAAAGGAAACACCCATGATTAATTTAGATTTTGGTGAGCAAATCGCCTACTGAGTGGTCATTAGCATGAGAAAGATGGATAAATCGGACGAAGAAAAGGGAAAGTGGGTATTGCTTCAGGCGCCGGGATTCAATTGTGCAACGATCGGGTCGGTTGCGATGATCATTATCCATATCGTGGTCATGTCGACGGGCGGTGTTTTTCCCGATGGATCGGAAGGAGGGTTGAGATCGCTTTATATCCAGATGGGTCTGACTTGGGAGGGCGTTTCGTCCGGCCATGTCTGGCAGCTATTCACGTATTTTTGGCTTCATGGAGATTGGGGACATCTCGTTCTTAATGTGATTTTATTTTACTACAGTTGTGCCCGCTTGAGTCACGTCTTGAGCAGTTCGAGGATCTTGGTCTTTTTTTTGGCGGTGAGTATCGGTTCGGGATTGATTCATATTTCCGCTCAAGCCGTTTTCGACGGGATGCCCAGAGACCCTCTGGTGGGAGCGTCGGGAGGAATTATGGGTCTTTTATTGGCTTATTTCGCCCTCTCTCCAGGTTCACGAATGCTTTTGATTCCGGTTTCGGCCAACAATCTGGCTAAGGGGATTTTGATTGCGAGTGCGCTTCTTTTTGTGGCGACGCCCTCATTGGGGGTTCCCTTTCTTAGTGACCTGGGAGGGGGCTTGGTTGATCTGCTGGGGCAGGGATTGTTTCAAATCGCCCACTTGTTGCATTTTGCCGGGGGCTTGATTGGTTGGGTCTCGATTCCAAGGTTTTTCCCAAAACTGATGACCTTAGAGGATTTAGTGAGAATGCGAAATCAATCGGAAATCGTGGCGGAATTGCGCTAGGGAGCTTCTCAGTGGTTGACGGTCAGAGTGGGCACTGATTGACTTTGCAATCGTTTATGGGATCTCAGTCAATTCTTGTCGCCGGGGGAGCCGGATATATTGGATCGCATACGGTTCGCTTGCTGAACTCAGAGGGCTACAAGGTGGTGGTCCTTGATAATCTCGTATACGGGCATCGTGATGCCGTTGTCGATGACGAGGTGGTTTTCGTTGAGGGCGCAGTGGGGGATCGTGAGCTTTTGAGGCGCCTGTTCAAGGAGCACCAGTTCGAAGCCGTTATTCACTTTGCGGCTTTTGCCTATGTCGGGGAATCGGTGACCGATCCGTTGAAGTATTATCGTAACAATACCGCGGAGCCTTTGACTCTTCTTGAGGTGATGGCTGAGTTTAATTGTCAGGCTTTTGTCTTTTCTTCAACCTGCGCCACTTATGGGGAACCCCGGAGGATCCCTCTTACCGAGGATCATCCCCAGAGTCCGATTAATCCCTATGGCAGGAGCAAACTCATGGTTGAGTGGATCCTGGAGGATTGTGATCAGGCTTTTAACCTTAAAAGTGTCGCACTGCGCTATTTCAACGCAAGTGGATGTTCGTCGGACGGCAAGATCGGCGAGGATCACAATCCGGAGACCCACCTTATTCCTTTAGTTCTCCAGGCGGCGCAGGGAGGGATTAAGCACCTTACTGTTTTTGGGACCGATTACGAGACCCCCGACGGAACCTGTATCCGGGACTATATTCATGTGGAAGATCTGGCGACGGCCCATGTTGCGGCGGTGAAGCATCTTGCCGGCGGAGGAGAGTCGGTACGTTGCAATCTTGGGACCGGAATTGGAGTGTCGGTGAAAGAAATCATTGATATTGCCGAAGAAGTGACGGGGCTAAAGGTGCCGGTGAAGTATGGGGAGCGGCGTCCGGGCGATCCGGCGCAACTTGTTGCAGATCCCAGATTAGCGAAGGAAATTCTTGAGTGGGAGGCGCAGCACACAAAGGTGCGTTCAATGGTGGAAACCGCTTGGCAGTGGATGTCTGCCCCGCATGGCGGTCATTTCAAGGAGTGATTTACAGTGTAACTACAATTTTTTGCTTGCTCTCTCTCTGTTTAAGGCCGATCTCTTATCCAACAAATGTTAAGGACAACATCCAGAACCTGCATCGGTTCGAAAGGCTTCAGTCTTGTCGAGCTGCTCGCCGTGATGACAATCATTGCCGTTCTTCTCTCGTTGGCGTCGGTTGGAATTTCGAAAATCGGTAAAGGTCAGGGAATCACCTCCGGGATTGCCTTGGCAGAGGGGCTTGTGAGTTCTGCCCGTAGTATTGCCAAAGGGAAGGGGACCACTGCCAGGCTGATCATTCATTCGGAGCTGAATGACAACGATCCAACTGAGCGGAGTCGTTATCGCCGGCTGATGATGGTTGTTTATCACGAAATAGATCCTGAGACAGGCGTCGAAAGCAAAACTTGGTCTCGATCAGGGGTTCCGGTGTTTTTACCCGATCAGGTATATTTTAGTGCGGAGCGTAGTAAGAAAGAAGTCGCGACCGGCGATGAGTGGTCCAAGGATAGATTCCAATTGTCCAACGATCCGTCTGATTCTGCGGATTGTTACTATATCGAGTTCAATTCCCAGGGGATTTGCACCACTCCCGGTGCAAGTTTCGTGTTTGAAAACGGGGCTCGTCCCAACAACGAGGAAAGAGCGATTTTAGGAAAAACGAGAAATATTGGGGGATTTGTTATCTGGAGGAATGGCAGCACTTCAATGATCAGAGACATCGACCAAATCGATAGCGAAGGCTAATTTCGCAACTATTTGTCATCATGAAAAAGCATCTTAAAAAGTCCCATCTGAAAGGATTCACCCTCGCGGAATCTGTCATTGCGTTGGGGATTCTGGTTGTCTTGATTACGGGGTTTTTGGCGGTCTTCGGACCAGCTGCAACGGTAATTCGGAAAACACTTTCTGCCGATGAGGCCAGTCGACTTCAAACGACCCTTGAGAGGGAGCTTTCCAATGTCAGGGAGGGGGATGATGAACAACGTTATCTCAGCAACTCGTTTTACAAGGCGATGAATTGGATTTCCAGATCTCATGAGAGAGGGAACACAATATTGATTTATAAGTACCGGGGTAATCCAGCGGAAATACGCATTGATGGAACGCTTGAGCCCACCGATAGAGGGGAGATCCAGCTGGCTGGGGAGGATTACGTTATCCAGCCGATGGTTCGTCGTGTTGATGATCCGCTTCTTGAAGATGATCTGGGTGCTGTCGATGGAAGAGTCTTCTTTGTGAAAATGACCCAGTTAATCTTTGAGGGAGAGGGATTACGGGTGGCCGAAGAGATTGGTGTCATTACAGATCCCTATGATCCAGGTGAAGATTTTGCAGCCACTCCGGATGAATATCCCGAGACTGTCATTGCCTATGAAGCTCAGTTTTTCACCCTTCCCACGGTTTCCTACGATTTCCTCACCAATGCGTTCAATCCGGAGAAGTTCACCAAACCGGTGTTCACGCGGAATCTCACAGTTCGTCGCTAGTTTTCTTTAATTCCCCATTACTATGACCATTTCCACCCGCCATTCGACTCGACGAAAGGGGTTCACCTTGGCCGAACTTTTAGTCGCCATGACGATCACGATTGTTTTGGTTACTTTGACCATCACCATTACCGGCACCGCAATCGACGCCTGGAGAGGGGCCCGGACAGAAATCAGGGCAGCGAGTCAGGCAAAAATTATGCTCGATGCCCTTGGAAGCGATCTCGAATCGATGATTCTTCGTCGTAACAATGAATTCGAGTGGCTGCATGCTGACTCCAAAGAGACCGACGTTGGTCCGGAGGATCAGCCGAGTCCAAATGCCGGCCGCTTGATTTTTTTCACTGCTGCTGCTGATCGATATAATGGTGAGGTTGGCAAGGAATCCGTTGATGAAGGCGGAGACGTTTGTGCGGTATCCTATCAGTTGGCATACACCGATCCAATTTTCGGAGGGGATGATGAGAAGACCTCTACCTTCGTCATGTATCGGGCCCTGCTTAATCCTGATGAGACGTTTCGAGGACTTCTCGGGGAGGAGAATCTTGAGGTTGCATTTCGTTCGAAATCGACCGGAAACGAACCCGTTGATTTTATTTGCGAAAATATTTATGAACTGACAGTGACTTTCGTCGTGGAGTATATCGATGGGGATAATGACAAGAAAACAGTGCGTATTCCTATTATGGCAACGGCCAAAGGACAGAACGCC
>NHEN01000006.1 GCA_002172625.1 Verrucomicrobiaceae bacterium TMED86
CTTATCGAGTCGGTCGTTGAGATCATTGATTGAATCGATGGTCATTTTTGCTAATATTCCGGATCATGAATATTCACCATCTGGAGCTTTTCTTTTATGTCGCAAAATATGAGGGAATCACAGCGGCGGTTCGCAAGATGCCTTATGGAATTCAGCAACCAGCGGTGAGTGGTCAAATCTTGCAATTAGAGGAACAACTTGGGGTGAAATTGTTCAATCGCCGGCCCTTCGCGCTGACACCCAGCGGAGATGAACTTTATGATTTCATTTACCCCTTTTTCTCTCGGTTGGGAGATGTCGAGGAGCGATTACGTGGGGAGGAGAGTCGCCACTTGCGTCTTGCGGCTTCAGCTTCGACTTTAAGAAACCACCTGCCCGACGTGCTCGAAAAACTCAAAGAAGGCGAGCCTGACCTAAAGCTCTCGCTCTGTGAGGTTGCTCCGTCGGAAATTCACTCTTTAATCACCTCCCAAAAAGTCGATATTGCCATCGGGGTGTTAGCTGGGCGACTGGCGGATGGATTGAAATCTCATCCCTTGATGAAACTCCCGACTGTGCTTTGGGTGCCTGCTGATTCCAAAGCCAAGACCTGGCGGGATGTTCTTGAGAAGGATCCATTTTCTGCAGATGGACGTTTGGGAGTGGGAGCGTTGATCGGATTGCCTTCCCATGAAGTTCTTCAGCAATTGATTCAGCGTGAATTTGAGGAGCGGAATATTTCCTGGCCGGTCTCGGTCGAGGTGAATTCAACCGACATCATCCGGGACTATGTGGCACGGGGGTTTGGGACTGGAATTGGAATCCTTATTCCGGGATTGAAACCGCCCACAGGAGTCAAAGCTCTTCCTCTAAAAGGGTTCCCGCCCTTGGTGATTGGAGCGCTCTATCAAGGCAAACCAAAGGGGCTGGTACAGGAGTTTCTCAGAACGGCGAATGATCACATCAAGAGTCTCACTTGATCTTTTCAGAAAACTAGTGCAAGTCGTTGAAATGCGTGAGGGTCTCATTCTTAAACTTTCTTGTCCAGACAAGCCCGGCCTTGTATCCCGAATTGCCAGTTACGCCTCGGAGTATCAGGCGAACTTGGTCGAGTTTAACCAGTTTACTGATCGGGAAAGGGATGCTTTTTACGCCCGCCTTGAAATCGACACGTCAAATTTAGACATTTCCCAAGATGATTTTATGGCAGGATTTTCCGTCCTTGGTAAATCTCTCGATGCAGATTGGCATTTTCGTCGCTTGCCCTACCGCATGCGCACGGCCGTGCTCGTGACTCGAACCGATCATTGCTTGAACGAGATTATTTGGCGGGCGCAGCTCGGAGAAATGCCGGTTGAAATCACCTCCATTATTGGCAATCGTGAGGATTGTCGGGTGATTGCCGAGAAGGCGGGAATTCCATTCCATTTCATCGAGATGAAGGAGAATAAGGAGGTTGGATTTCAAGATATTGACTCCTTACTCGAAGAACAAGAGGTGCAACTGGTTGTTCTGGCGCGCTTCATGCAAATAATGCCGGAATGGATGTGTGAGAAGTATCAGGGCAGAATGATCAATATTCACCACAGCTTTCTTCCTGCCTTTATCGGAGCCAACCCCTATCGTCAGGCCTATGAGCGGGGGGTGAAGCTCATTGGAGCGACTTGCCACTACGTGACCTCAGAACTCGATGCCGGTCCGATCATTGAGCAACAGGTCGAAAGGGTGCACCATCACCACAGTGTCCACGACCTTGTAAGGCTGGGGCGGGATTGTGAAAGATCGGCTCTAGCCAAGGGGATTCGCTATCACGTTCAAGATCGGACGATTATTGATGGCCACAGGGCCATTGTCTTTCCGGATTGAATGCTTTACCCGGGGTGACTCTGCGCTAATTTCTATTCTTATAGAAGATGGCGATACCTGCGAGGCGAATAGATACACTGCAAACGGTCGAACTCGCCGAAGGGATTGAGATTCATCTCCGGGTGGCGGGTCCTTATCTCAGATTTTTAGCGTGGTTCATCGACCTTCTCTCAAAAGGCGCCTTGATTGCGGTTTATGCGCTGCTGATAGGGATGACTGGTCCGGTATTTGGGGGCAATGTCGCCTCCGGGTTTTTCTTGTTGGGATACTTTTTGATCCTTTGGTTTTACCATGTCCTCTTCGAGGTGAGTAAGTCGGGGGCCACGCTTGGGAAGAAAGCAATGGGGCTGAGAGTGGTGAACGAAGCCGGAGGGCCGGTAACCATGGGCCAGTCGATGATTCGGAATTTCATTCGTTTTTTTGAAATGATCATTCCGATCGTGCCTTTGCTGGCATTTTTCCATCCACGATTTCAGCGGCTCGGTGATCTCGCAGCAGGCACCCTGGTAGTGTATTCGAGAGCGAGATTGGACCCCATGATGCCGGGACCGCCCCCCTTGAATTCGGTTCCAGTCAATATCACCCTGACACGGGAGGAGGAGGCTGCCATCATGGCTTTTCGGGATCGTAGCGGGGGTTGGTCCGAAAGTCGGCAGGCAGAGCTAGGGAACCATCTCGCCTCGATCACCGGGATGGATGATGCCAAAGGAGTGAATCAAGTGTTGGGAATGGCAAACTGGCTGGAGGCGCGTCGATGAACAGGCAGGAGTTTGAGCAGAAGAACTCGGCGGAGTGGCAGACCTTTGAGATCGAGCTGAAGTCGGTTGATAAAAATGAAGACCTTTCGAGCGCAGCGTCAATCCCGTCGAAGTTTCGCAAAATTTGTTACGACTTATCATTGGCCCAGTATCGCATGTTCGGAGCGCGGATTTGTGATCGTCTGAACTCTCTGGCAATTCAGGGATACCGATCCATTCATCGCTCGAAGGGAGCTTTTGGCGAAAACTTTCTAATTTTCTTCCTGCGCACCTTTCCACAAGCCTTTCGTCGTGACTGGAAGCTCTTTGTCGTTTCATCATTTATTTTCTGGGTCCCTTTCTTTTTGATGTGGTGGTCGGCCCACCGGGAAATCGCCTGGGTACAATCGCTTCTCGGTCCGGAGAGTATGAATTCTCTCGAAGGAATGTATGGCAAGAATGCCAACACCGTGGAGCACCTGAGGCAGGAACACGGGTCCAACTTCGAAATGTTCGCACATTACATTCAAAATAATGTTGGGATCGATTTCCAGCTTTACGGAGGGGGAATTCTCTTCGGGCTTGGGACGATCTTTTACCTCTTCTTCAACGGACTGCACATTGGAGCAACTGTTGGATATATCGACTATGCCGGAGATCCCGAGAAGCTTTGGCGCTTCGTGGCGGGACACTCTTCCTTTGAGCTCTTGGGGATGATTGTGGTCGGTATGGCTGGATTGAAGCTGGGGTTTTCTCTCTTGGCTCCAGGGAGTTATACTCGGGGAAAATCCTTGGCGCGAGCGGGAAGGAGCTCGCTTCCATTATTGTTGGGTGGAGCTTCGATGACGACCTTTGCTGCTGTAATTGAAGGGTTTTGGTCAGCACAACCGATCACGGCTTCAACGAAGTATTTCGTAGGGATTGTTTTTTGGGTCTTGCATCTCCTCTATTTCACGGCGGTAGGACGGAGGGGTTATGGAGCTTGAAAAAGTGACGGCGGAGATTCGCCCCCGGACCCAGTGGGAGGCGGTTGATCTGGGGATCAGCCTGGTTCGTCAACACGCCGGCCTTCTGGCCAAAATTTGGCTATGTTCGATCATTCCACTTTGTCTTGTGATTCTGGGACTCTTTTGGAATGCCCTCTTCTGGGGCTGCTTTCTGATCTGGTGGATGAAACCGATTTGGGAAAGGGTTACTCTTTTTCCACTAAGCCGAAGCTTATTTGGAGAGACTCCAAAGCTTTCCCAGGCCATTGGGGTGTTACCTCTGGAGTTGTCGCGTAACTGGAAATTTGTTACTCTTGGGCTTGTGTTGACTTTGATCGGATTGGCTGCTCACCAAGGAGCTGACAGACCCGACGAAGCTGGTGTGGCTGTGCTCTATTGGCTCGTTGTTCTTGGGTTTTTTTTCTACCGGTCAAATCTTTACCGATCCCTGGTTTTGCCGATTAAGTTTCTCGAGGGGCTGGATAAACAACAATACCGGGCTCGTGCCCAAGTGCTCTCATTCCGGAGTTCGGGGACGGCTTCGGCGTTGACTGCTTTGTGTCTGGTAATGGAGTTTTTCGTCTTCATGAGCCAGTTTTACTACATTGATCTCATGGTGCCGGATGGTAGCGACTGGGGGTATCAACAATTGATCAATGATTTTTTTGAAGGTGGTCCGGGAGTTCTACCCAGTTGGGTTATTGCCATCGTGGCCTTGTTTTATCTCGCTGCAATGACCTTGGCGACCTGGTTTTATGTGGGTGGGGGATTTGGACTGTATGTTAATAGTCGGACCTGGACCGAGGGCTGGGATATCGAACTGACCTTCAAGAGACTGGGACAGCGTGTGGGGCTGGTATTGTTGGTATGTTTTTTTTCTGCGACAACTCCATCAGCAAGGGCTGAGGCTAATGATGTCAGCATTGAGAGTATTTTGGCTGACGATGACTTCGAGGTTCAAAAAAGGGATGTTTGGACAGAAAAGGAGAAACCAGAGGCTGAGAAAGAAGAGGCAAGCAGCAGTACCTCTTCAGACCCGGGTTCGGGTGACGGTATGTCGCTTTTTGTGCAGGGCGGCAGTATCATTTTCTGGGTGATTGTCACCTTAGTGGTAGTGGGGCTCATTTGGTTGATTATCACAAACCGGCAGATGTTTAAGCTTGGGTCGGGAGAGAAGTCGGAAGAAAAGAAAAAAATTATCCGAACGGTCGCCGGAATGAATGTGACCGCGGAGTCTCTTCCAATGCGTTTGGTGGAGGTGGCGCAGGAACTCTGGAATCAAGGGCTTCGAAAAGAAGCGCTTGGTTTGCTGTATCGAGGGGCGATCAGCTCTCTCATTACGAGACAACTCGTCGATATCGAGGAGAGCGATACCGAGATGGATTGTCTGCATCGGGTTCTTTCTACCGGTGAACCTGCCTATCCTCAATATTTCGAAGCACTCACCACAGCTTGGATGATGCAAGCATACGCTCTCTCATCTCCTAATGACGCGCTTATGCAGAGAATTTGGAGCCAATGGCCATTTGGAGAAGGAGGAAAGTCATGAAGCTTCTTCTGATCTTCGCTTTGAGTCTTCTGCTAACCGCTTGTCAAAAAAGCCGTACTAATCCTGACGAGTGGGAGGTGGAAGAAATTCCATTGGGCTATCGAGGCCTGGCCCGGATTAATCCATACTTGGCCGCGGAACGCTTCCTAAGGGCACATGGTTATAATGCGAAAAGCTCGCTCGTTTGGTCCGAGGTCGAGGAAAATATGGATATCATCATGATACCGGCCTCGTTTCTATCCACAAAGGGAATGGGCATGCGCGCCCTGGATTGGGTTGAAGAAGGGGGGATGCTGGTGATTACCGTGGAGGGGGGTGAGGGCGAGATTAATGATCACCAGAGTACGATGCGTTATTTCTGGAGTGAGGAACCAGATTTATCGGGGTTTGACTACTTGATTGATAAGACCGGTATCGAGATTGAACAAAATGTCTGGGAAGTGGTGGGTGAGACAGAAGCGAACGGTCATCTCGTGCCATCCTGGCATGCCGCCGATTTCGAGATCATGCAAAACGGTGAGACCAAAGATTATCAAGTGGAGTTTCAAGGAGATGTCGCCTTGAACGCGAAATTTGGAGAGAGATGGGAATCCGCCAATGACAATCTCGGACGCATGGTGACTACCGAGTTCGGCTATGGAGATATTATGGTATTGTCGCATGCCCGTGCTTTTCGAAATGCTTACATCGATCGAGCCGATCATGCGCAATTTGTGATGCAGGTCGGAAATTGGAGGGGCGCGAAATCGATTGTTTTCCTCTACGGATCAGGGACCTCGTTTATGGCGCTCCTGTGGCAACATACCTCGCAAGCCATCATCGCGGGGCTTCTCTTGTTGGCATTTTGGCTTTGGATGAGGATCCCGCGATTTGGGCCCTTAAAGGAAGATGACCACATCGTGTTGAGTGGATACAGCGATGACCTCTCAGCATCAGCTAGATTCCTTTGGCGGAAAAAACAACTCCATCACTACTTCCGCCCACTCAGGGATCGTATTGAAAACAAAAATCATGGCGATTCAGAAAGCCACTATCAACTGTTGGCTGAAAAATCAGGCTTATCCCGCGAGGAAGTTGTTGAAGCAATGACCGCTTCGGAAGTCAAAGACCCGGCCTCTCTCACTCGAATTGTTCGCAGACTCCAAACTATTTTAAAATCATGAATGAAGACCCCACAGAACCTCCCGTTGAATCTTCTCAACTCGACTTTACCGCGGCAGCCCTATTGGCGGGCAATATCCAGACAGAGATCCAAAAGGTTGTCTTTGGACAAGACGAAACCATCACACAAAGCATCGCCGCTCTTTTTTCCGGTGGTCATGTCTTATTGGAAGGAAAACCCGGGCTCGGGAAAACGCATATGGTATTGGCTCTCGCGAGTACTTTTGGCGGAGAGTTTGGTCGTTTGCAGTTCACTCCAGATATGATGCCGTCGGATATTACAGGGTTTACTTTGTTCGATATGAAGAGTCAGACCTTTCAAACCCGGAGAGGTCCGGTATTCACCAACCTCCTGTTGGCCGACGAAATCAACCGCGCTCCTGCAAAGACCCAGGCTGCGTTGCTTGAGGTGATGCAGGAGCAACAGGTGACAATCGACGGTGAATCCTTGAGCGTCGCACCGCCCTTCATGTGTTTTGCCACGCAGAACCCGATTGAGCAGGAAGGGACTTATCCTCTTCCCGAGGCCCAGCTTGATCGATTTCTAATGAAGGTAGTCATTGATTATCCAACCATGGAGGATGAACAAAAAATCGTCAACGGGGTGACTGCCGCGGCTGGCGGGAAGGGCTTGAATCCGAAATCGGTTGGCCAGGTTTGTGATTCGGCATCAATTATCGAGGCCCAAAAGATCACTGCACAGGTCTCGGTGGTGCCGGAAGTCGTCGACTACGTATTGCGGTTGACTCGGTTTACGCGGACAGCACCAGGAATGAGTCTGGGAGCAGGAACGCGGGGTGCCATCAGCTTGATTCAAGTCGCGAAAGCCTACGCGGTCATTTCCGGTAGGTCTCATGTCATCCCTGATGATGTGAAGTCCGCGGCGATACCGGTATTCAGGCATCGTGTTCAAGTTACCCCGGAAGTGGCTATTAGTGGAGAGGGTGTTGACGACCTTCTGATCAAATCACTCGCCTCAGTAGAGGCACCACGATCCTAAATAATGCCGCTTCGCCCCACAAAGTGGCTCATCCGCCTGTTGATGCTTTGGTTCTTTCTGGCCATTGCCGCAATATGGTTGGAGCAAGCTGGTGAAATCTGGCTGATTGCCGGAGCTTGTCTGGCGACCTTGCTTGTGAGCGATGGCACGTTGGCCTTCTCCGTAAAGAATCCAATCGTTACTCGGAAAATTCCGGGACGCTTCGCGGTGAGTGTGGAGAGCGAAGTCACCTTGCGGGTCGCTAACAATGCAAAACGTTTTCTTCACCTGTCGGTTTACGATGGCCTTCCGGGCAATGCGGATTGCGAGCTCCTTCCCTGGAGGGGGTCGATCAAAGGCGGTGGGTATGTCGATGTGACTTATCGAGTGACTCTTCATGAGAGGGGTGAGCAATTTTTTGACCAAACCCACCTTTTGCTGACCTCACCCTTGGGCTTGTGGAGTCGTCGAACGAAAGGCGGGCAGGAAGACCTGGTGAAAGTTTATCCCAATTATCAACCGGTGCTTCGATTCGCTTTGATGGCGATGGCGCACCGTCAGGAGCAGACCGGAATCATCCGCAAAAATCGGGCGGGACTGAGCCGCGATTTCCATCAACTACGGGATTATCAGTTTGGAGATTCGCTTTCGCAGATTGATTGGAAAGCATCTTCAAAACGACGATCGCTGATTAGCCGTGATTTTCAGGAGCAATTGGATCAGTCGGTTATTCTGATGCTTGATTGCGGGCGTCGTATGCGGACTCTCGACGGGGAGGTTTCGCAATTTGACCACTGTCTAAATTCCATGTTGCTGGTTTCTTATGTCGCCTTGCGACAGGGGGATCATGTTGGAATTCTTAGTTTTGGAGGAACCGAACGCTGGTTGCCACCCGTTAAAGGCGGCCATGCCATGACAACAGTATTGAATCATCTCTACGACTACGAGACATCACCCTTTCCCAGTGACTTCAGTGAGGCAGCAGAGCGTTTGCTCAGGCATCAACAACGCCGGGCTATGGTTGTGGTCCTAACAAATTTGAGAGGGGAAGACGGCGATGAACTCGTAGAGCCATTACGTAAGCTTCGACAAAAACACGTGGTCGTTTTGGCGAGTCTCCGCGAGTCGGGGGTCGATAAGGTGTTGAACAATGAAGTGGCTAACTTCGATGGTGCCCTGGGTTACCTCGCGGCTCAGGATTACTCTTCCGAGCGGGAGCGTGTTCTCGCCAATCTGAGATCTCACGGTGTGGTAGCTCTGGATGAAAGCGCGCAGAGGTTTCCGGTGGCCTTGGCCAATCGCTACCTTGATACTCGGGAAACGATTTAAGAAAGCGTGCCGATCCGTTCGATCATCCAAAGGATCCCGGCGGCGGCGATTGCGATACTCCCGAGAATTTGAATCGGCTTCTCCCAGGATTGCAAATAACGCAGTATCATCCAGGCGATGACAAGGATGGCGACCTGGGCGGCTTCGACCCCGATATTAAATCCAACGAGAGGAAGCAGGTGACGTGAAGAATCTACCGATTCAAGGATTTCTCCAAGAACGCTCGCAAATCCCAATCCATGGAGCAGTCCGAAGGCGAAGATGATGATGATGCGGCGCTTCCCGACTTTTTTCAGCCAGAGATTTTCGATACCGATCCACGCGATGCTCGTGGCAATGAGGATTTCGATATAAGTGGTATTGAAGCTGACCCATCCCTTAACCGCCATGGTGAGGGTGATCGAGTGGGCTAGCGTGAAGAGGAGGGATTGCCCGAGGAGGGGTTTCAAGCGGGGACAAAGTAGGAAGATCCCAAGGATGAAAAGAATGTGATCAGCACCAAGAGGAACTACGTGTGCAAAGCCAGATTTAATCCAGGCGAAGAGGCTATCCTCAACTTCCTGGGTGGACTCGCCGCTTTCGTCCACTGCAAGGAGACTGATTTCACCTCCAGGAAGAGCAATATACGGATCTCCTTTTTTAGGAATAATGATGAGTTGGGCGTCCAGGTCGTCGAGCCAGAAGAGAGTGAGAGTCCCGGGTCCCGCTCTGGGGTCTAGCGAGAGGCGAAGAGTGATCAAGGCGACGTCCTGCTGTTCTTCCGGGAGGAGTAAAGGAGTTTTGTCGAAGTCAGGGAAAGAGACCGAAAACGGCAGATCTTCATCAGCGAAGGTAAAGGCGAGGAGCTTTTTGGCTGTCTTCTCAATCTTCTCGCGGATGACGGACCAATCCTCAGCGGAAAGCTCCATCATTTCTCTTCGGCTTAATGCTTCGGCGTCCGGGTCGCCGCGGAATTCGGGAAGCATATAGGTGAGGTCGATTTCACCTTCGAGAATCCAGGATTCCGAGGACTCGCGGAAATTGAATTCCATCGAGTCGATTTTATGGGCACATGCGTGTCCAGTGCTTAAAAGAATCAGGGCACAGCTGATAATGAAAATCAGAGAATTGCTCATGGGTAAGCTGAGGCTACTGGGGAGCTTTTTGGCTTTCCTGATACTGCTTGATCAACTCCTTCTCTTCAGCCTCAGCGTCGGCTAAATCAGACCTTATCTTATCTGTTTTGTCCTTGGCCTTGAGCACCTCGATGTTGATTTGAGCAGAATTCCAGAAGGTGAGCTGTTGGTTGAAATGCTTTTGCCGAGCTTGTTCTGCTGCGAGTTTGGCTTGGGAATCCTTCCAGAGCTTTTCCTTGGCACTGACGAGATCTGCGGCTGGCTTGATCACCTTTTCCATTGCAGGAACTTTTCCTTTGAGCGCGATGTAGGCATTGTTCCGCTGATCCTTCAATTTTTCAGCTTCGTCCCGTTGGGCGATTAACTGGGTGCGTTCGGCCTGGATCTTGTTTGTCTTGTCGGAGCTTGCTTTTGCCGTAGCTTGCTTGTCTTGAAGTGATTTGGCGTGCTCTACAACTCGTTTGTCAAGGGTCGTGAGTTGCGCACCCAATTGCTGGACTTGCTGTCGTTTGGAATGCTCGGCAGACTCGGCCTCGGTGAGTTTCTGCATCAACTGGGGATCATCGGGCTTCTTAGTCAAATTATCGCGCGCGACTTTGGTTGTGTTTTCGGTGGCGGCGAGTTCTTCTTGAGCCTTTTGTTTTTGAGCGCGAGTTTGTTGTTGCTCAGTTGTGATTTTCTGTTGTTCCTCGGCCAGTAGTTTAATTTGATTTTGAACAGCCACGGTCTGGCTCTGAACAGTCTTAAGTTCGTTGGTCTTGTTCTGTTGGGCGAGATTGAGCTCTTTCCATTTGACGGTAAATGCGTCGCGCTCTTTGATCAAGGTTTCGAGAGTCTTCTTTGATGTGGCGACAGCGGCGGTCTTTTTGGCGAGATCTGCCTTGGCGGCATCAAAAGCCTTTTGGACCACGGAAGCTTTGTCAGACTCGGCTTTTAAGACGGCGACGTGTTTGTCTTTTTCCGCCTGGAGTGAAACGAGGCGGTCAGCAATCTGTGGTGGGTTGGGATTAAGAGTTCCGACCTGCTTATATGTCGTGGTGTCCCAAACTTGGACTTGTCCATTCCAGTCGGCAACAAAGACGCGTTTTGCGTCATGGGAGAAGCAAACCTCAGTGATCATCTCTGCGAAGGCAGGGAGTTCTTTCTTAAGATCAAGATCTGGTTTCCAGAGTTTTACTTTTCGATCGCGGCCCGAAGTTACGATGTCGCCGCTCAAGGCATAGTCCATGGCAAGGACACCACCGCCGTGCGCTGATGCTTTCTTAATTTGCTTCCCTGAGTTCATGTCCCAAAAGATAACCTGTCCGTCTTCGGATGCGGTTGCGAGAAGGTTGGAATCGGCGCGCCATTTGACATCGACGATGGCTTTCTGGTGTCCCCGCAAGGAGTGGAATTCATTTCCAGTAGCAGCTTCCCAGACTTGTACTCCGTTATTGCGGTCTCCAGTAGCGAGGAGGATACCGTCGTAGGAATAGGCGAGTGAAATCAACCAGTCGGTGTGTTTTTTGATGCTCTTGATCTGCTCGCCAGCTTGAGTGTCCCAAAGTTTGATAAGGCGGGAAGGTCCACCAAGTGCTATACCTCCAAGATCTGCCCGAAGGTCAGCTGCCATGACGGAGTCGAATTCTTTACCTGCTTCCATCATAACCTTCCCGGTTACCACGTCCCAAACTTTGGTGCTTCCTGATTTCCCGCCAATGCCACCCCCGGCGAGGAGGTATTTGCCGCTGGGATGGAAAGAGACGGTTTCAGGTTGCCCCTTGGGAAATGGAAAAACGGCCGCGAGGCTTAGGGTGTCGGTGTTGTAGAGAAGGACTTGGCGTTGACCTGTGACCGCAATTAAAGGTGCCCAAGGGCTTGCGTCCATGTCGTTGATCACGGTTGAGCGTGCAGCGACCATGACGGGTTCCAGAAGAAGATCCTTGGGCATGGGAGGCGGGCCTTCGGGGCGCTTGTTCGAGGAGGGAACTGCGGCCAACGAGAAAGCTGGCCTCTTTTTCTTTTGGGCCTTGGAACCTTTATTCTCAAGAAGACCTCCGTCGATCCAGGCGCGGATTATATCAGCGTCTTTCTTGGCGATCTTATCACCTTCGGGAGGCATTACGGGTTCTTCGGTATGAACAGTGACGGTGTAGAGTTTTGAACTTCCGCCATCGCCAGCCAAGGCGATCTTTCCACCGGAACTTCCTGCCATTGTTCCGGTGTAAGTCGAGAGATCGAGATCTCCTTTCTTTTTGTCAGGATTGTGGCAGTTGAGACACTTGGACTCGAAAACTGGGAAGACGTGATCGTCGAAGGTAATCTTCTCAGCAGTCTGCGCGGAGAGACCACCAAGGGTCAAGATCGCCGCGAATCCGGCTAGGGTCGATTTCATCTGAAAATTCAAATTCATGTCCTAGAGGAACTTGGTCAGGCCGTGGTCTAATGATTGAAGAGATACTCCTTCGAATTGAGGAGAGCCCAGAAGATATCCTCAAGAACTTGAGTCACTTCGGCTGGTTCTGTAGTTTCAGAAAGAACATTGTTGAGTCTGCTGGACTCCACATCAGTTGGAGGCCTGCTCACAGTACGGAGATAGAGGGATTTGATGACTTCCTCTGGCTTCTTTCCTTCCTTCTGCAGATTTTGAACAACCCGGCCTCTTTGAATTCGGTTGTTCACGGCATCACCATTTAGGAGATGAAGAGCTTGAGACAGATTAGGTTCCATTTTCACTTCGCAGGAACAAACGGTCTTACGAGTAGCACGACCGAAGGTGGTGAGGAAGTAAGTCGAGGTGTTTCCATCGGCAATGTTGACGGCGCGTGATCCGAGGGGGAGTCCGCGGAACTTGTTCGGCGTGTCAGTGACCTGCGCCAGAGTATCGAGGAGGATTTCTGCACGAAGTCTACGGACACGGGCGTGGGAGAAGTTGGTGTTATCTGCCTCGTTGGTGGAGTTCGCTCTCGTTGAGAGCTGATAAGTGCGCGAGTTGCAAATATCGCGAACGAGCTTCTTCATGTCGAAGTTGTATTCGGTGAATTTCCCGCCAAGCGCATGGAGCAATTCAGGGTTGGTTGCCGGGTTGGAAATGCGGACGTCATCGACAGGGTCGACGATGCCAATTCCAAAGAAGTGGGACCAAACGATGTTCGCAGTGTTTCGGGCGAACCAGGGATTGCCTGGAGCGGTGAGCCACTTGGCGACGGCCTGTCGGCGGGTTTGATTTTTGACCTCAATCTTTTCGCCGCCGAGGAATTTGGGTTCGGCATTCTGACCGGTGACGGGGTTTTTGATGCTGCCACTGCCATCGTAGATGATCTGCTCCATGGGATCTTCACCTCGCTTGCGTTTTACCTGGGTGAAGAAAGAGACGAAGCCATAGTAGTCGTCCATGGTCCAGCGGTCGAAGGGGTGGTTGTGGCACTGGGCACACTGGATACGTGTTCCCATGAAGACTTGGGCCACGTTTTCAGTGAGCTTCTTCACGTCACTCTCGGCCTTGTAGTAGTTTGTCGTCGGGACATCGTGAGTACCACCTCGTGAAGAAAGCATTTCCTCAACAATCTCATTAAAGGGGCGATTCTCGGCGATCTGGTCACGAAGCCAGTTATACCAAAGAAGGGCGGCCTTATAGGTTACGTCGTTAGCGTTGTTCCCTGTAGTGCGGATCTGCAGAAGTTCGGCCCATTTCATAACCCAAAGTTCCGTGAAGTCCTTTCTTTCGAGAAGTTCGTCGATCAAGATGGAACGCTTCTTCGGATCTTTGTTGTTCATGAAAGCAGTGAGCTCTTCTTCGGTGGGAAGTAGTCCGGCGATATCAAGAAAGACGCGACGCACAAAGATCTCATCACTGCAAAGCTCGGAAGGGATAATACGAAGCTTGTGGAGCTTCTCGTGAACGTGTTCGTCGATATAGTTGTTCGCTGCGATTTGTGGCCTCGTGTATTCTAGATTGTCGGGGATGACGATGGCCTGGGATCCTTCAGTGAAAGTGTGGAAGCGTGCCATTAGAAATCCCTCTCCTCGATTTTTCGATTCGGCAAGTCCGGAGGAGGGATCAATCGCCACCGA
>NHEN01000007.1 GCA_002172625.1 Verrucomicrobiaceae bacterium TMED86
GACGACGCCGGCTTCCGAGGAGCGATTGCCGGAGACGTGAACTGGGCCGCCGAAGCCGGCTGGACCGCAATCTCCCAGACCGTGAATATGCCTTCTGGCCTACCCTCTATAGAAATTCCTGTGTCCCAGGTGTTTTTGAGTGGGGAAGAGTTCAGCATCACTTTCGCGAGTGAGGCAGGAAAGACCTACAAGATCACGGCTTCGCCTGATCTTTCGACTCCGTTTGCCGAAGTTGCAGGTCAGACCGGGATTGCCGGAACTGGTTCCGACCTCCAGGTGATGTTCACCATTCCAAACAATCTCGCTCTTGGCTATTTCTTCCGAGTGGAAGAAGAGTAAGAGTTAGAAAACCTTTCGCAGGTAATCCAATAAAAGAGTCGTTCCGCTGAGTGGCGGGGCGGCTCTTTTTTGTGTCAGGTGACAAACCTGTCACAAAATCAAAACCCTCTCTGGAAGAGATCGCAGATAGACCTTTGCACACTCCAAATGAAGTTTACCCGTTCGACTCTTAGTCTCTCGTTCCTGCTCGTTTTCTCGCCAGTCCTGGTTGCTCAGGATGGTGGAAATGAAGCGAATAAAAATCTCCGGTCCACCATTCAGAAATGGGTCGCGGTGATGAAGGAAACACAATCGAAACAAAAAGAGTGGAAAGAGCAGCAGCAGATTTTGGCCGACTCCAAGGCCTCTCTCGAAGCGGAGAATGTTCAGATGGAATCCGAGATTCTTTCGGCCTTTGCCCGGCTCTCGAAAACGGACGCCTCCTCGAAGGAGAAGCTGGATCAAAAGCAGCGTTTCGATGAAGGTCGTGAGGAATTAAGGGAGGGATTGACCGGGCTCGAAGAGCGCATTTCGGCAGTGATCCCATTGCTTCCGAATGAGTTGGCCAGCCAGCCGAAACTTGAGAAGGCGATTGTGGATCATAAGAACTTTGTCATTCGAAAAGACAAGGAGGCGATAGGCTTGAACTCTCGTCTCACCGCGATGCTGACCATTCTCACCGAGGCCGAGAAGTTCAATCAGGTCGTGACACCCTTCAGTGGAAAGTCCGCCGAGACCGGGGGGCAAAAGATTCTCCTCGATGGAATCTACTTCGGACTCGCGATGGGCTTTGCCGCTAATGAAGACGGAACAATTGCCTTTCGCCTCGTTCCAGGATCCGAGGGTTGGGTGGAAGAAGAACTCACCGATTCCGAAGTGATCGAGGATGTGCGGGAGTTGATTGATGTTGGAAACGCTTCCGGGGAAACCCGCTTGGTGAGTGTCCCTCTCGAAATTGCGGAGTAATTTTTTTTTCAGTATCTAGATGAAAGGTAAGTATTTATTTCTGGCGCTGATCGGAACGAGTTTCGGCCAGACAGCTCAGGAAAAAGCGGAATTGGACCTCAAGCTTGCGCAGCAGCAGTTACAAAGCCTGGAGTCTGAAATAATCAGGGAAGAACGTCAGTTGGTCCAGGCGGTCGAGTCGATCGATGACCAGGTCATCGCCCAGCATAAGTCGCTCACCAAATTGTTGCGTGATGAAGATAATGTTATTGGGCGTCAGCGCGAACTCGACAATGAACTGGCGCGACGGAAAGGTGAGTTTGAATACACTCTCTCGAGTTTGCGAAGCTACGGAGCGAGTGTAAAAAACCGCATCAATCCTGCGGAGAAGCAGGGCTTTGGTGCGAAAATCGAAGAAAAGCGCAAGATGGCTGATGCCTCGGGTGATGACTTGATCGGAGAGATCCGGAACAGATTGTTGATTCTAGGAATGTCCGCTGAGCGATTGGTCGATGCCTCCGGGGGACAACGATTTTCCGGAAGCGCGGTGGGGAAAGGCAACGTCATCAAAGAAGGCCAGTTTGCTTTGGCGGGACCTTTGGGATACTTCGCCGCTGACGATGGTTCGTTGGCCGGATTCACGGCCTTCTCGGCTGAGGGAATTGATTTTCCGTCGATTGCTTCGGTTGACGACGGAGTTGAAGCGATCACCCAATTAACGAAATCGGGAAGTGCGTTGGTGCCCGTGGATGCATCGATGGGCAAAGCGATTCAAGTCGAGCGAACCAAGAAATCCGTGGGTGACTACGTGAAGGGTGGCGGACTTGTGGGATACGGTATCATGGGCCTCGGCCTCGTTGCTCTGTTGATCGCGCTCTTCAAGTTTCTCGAGGTTAGCCGCTTTCCAATTCCAAGCCGCAAGGAGATCAACCTTATCCTTGATGACCTTCTGAGTCATCGCACTGAAGATGCCCAAGGCAAGGCCAGTGATCTGAAAGGACTCGGCGGTGAGATGGTGGGAACCGGGGTCCAGTATTTCTGTGACAAGCGACGCATTCTTGAAGATGCGCTCTTGGAGAAGCTTGGTTCAATTCAACCGCGTCTTGAGCGCTTTCTCCCATTCCTAGCCTTGGTCGCGGCAGCCGCGCCAATGATGGGCCTCTTAGGAACGGTGTTGGGTATTATGAAAACCTTCGCGATGATGTCTGCGGTAGGAACGGGTGATTCCAAAGCCTTCTCAGCTGGGATTAGTGAGGCACTGATTACCACGACGATGGGACTTATCGTGGCTATTCCCGTTATTGTTGTTCACGGAATGCTGAAGAGCTTTGCCAAAGCCAAATTCGGTCAGGCCGAGGGGGTTGCCTTGGCTCTTTTGAATGGCACCACTGAAATCGATGCCGCTCCGGATGAAGATTCATCCGACGAAGTGGACGATATCGATGAAACTGATCTGGTCACTGCCTAAACCATGATCACGCTGGCCAATCTTCAAGAAGTCGTCGACATCTTCACTGATGGAGGCACGGTGATGGCGGCCTTGGCCATCGTGGCATTCCTGCTTTACACGACGGCTACGTCGTCCCTCTATTTTGTCACGCGGGGAAACCTCAATAGTCGACAAAAAGCGGAATGGCCCCGTTGGATTGAAGATCCGGATGATGCCGATGGCCGGGTCGGTGAAATCATTCGTTACGCGGTACATGGAAAGCGGGTGTCCATTAAGCGGGTGCAAAGGCGTTTTGATGAAGTGCGTGAAATTTTAATCCGTTCGATTGATCGTCGCTTGATCATCATTACGACCTTGATTGCAGCGGCTCCCATGACGGGGCTTTTGGGAACCGTGGGAGGAATGCTCGACATGTTTGATGGCCTCGCAGCCGGAGGAGGAAAGCAGAGTATGGCCATGATTGCCTCGGGCATGAAGGAAGCCTTGTTCACGACTCTTACCGGTTTGGTGATAGCCTTACCGGGAATGTTTATGGCGCTGATCGTTCGTGAACGACGGAACAAGATCGATAGCACTTTGGCGCAGTTGCAGAGTTCGATCGTTACAACAAAGTTTAGAAACGTATGAGCCTGAAGAGACGAAATAGCGGATCGTTTTCTGTGGACGATGACGCCAAGCCGGATCTCTCACCGATGATCGACTGTGTTTTCATTCTGCTGATTTTCTTTATC
Source organism: Verrucomicrobiaceae bacterium TMED86 (assembly GCA_002172625.1). Lineage (GTDB taxonomy): Bacteria > Verrucomicrobiota > Verrucomicrobiia > Verrucomicrobiales > Akkermansiaceae > SW10. The sequence goes on from NHEN01000007.1 coordinate 3,445, forward strand.
GTGACGACGGTGTTTCAAAAGCCCCCCGGAGTTGAAGTGAGCCGGCCGGAAGCCAGGTTGGGATCGGTGCTCGAAAAGAACTCCATTCTTCTCGCGGTGACTGCCGAGAGCAAGGTCTTCTATGGCGGTCAAGAGGTCGGTGTGGGAGGAATTCAAAATGTGGTGAGGCCTCAATTGTTGGAGGACGACGAGATGCCGGTGATTATTCAAGCGGACGCCAATGCCTTGCGCGGGGTGGTGTCGGATGTCGAAAAGCAATGCCTCGAAGCCGGGGTGCAACGGAACAAGGTGACTTTGGCGACTCGTTGATTATGGCTCTGGGAGAGAATAGATTTGAGATCGATGACAGTGATCCGGAACCGGATTTGTCGCCGATGATTGACTGTGTTTTCATCTTGCTGATCTTCTTCATCGTGACGGCGACTTTTGTTGAGGAAGATGGCTTTCAAGTGAATCGCCCAGAAGATTCGGCAGCGGCTCAGGCGAACGACAATCAGACTTTGGTTCTGGTGGTGAATAAGGACAGCCGGGTCGAGCATGATGGGCGGACCGTTACCTTGGAGGCGATTCCGGGGATTGTGCAAAGTCAGCTTCAGGCTGAGGAAAAAAGTCCCATCATTATCCAGAGTGATCCCAAGTCGAGACACGGAGTGACGATGCAGGTTCAGAATGCTTGTCTCGAAGGAGGAGCGAAGCCGACGAAGATTACCCTGACTGATTCATGAAGCCTCGTCATGTTTACCGGCCGCCCCGGAAGAATCGCTTTCTCAGTACCGCGATCATCTTTTCAGGAGGGTTGATTTTCACCTTTCTGGTCTTCTACTTGATTCCCTTGATGCAGAAATTGGAACAGGGAATGGAGGAGGAAGAGCAGGATTTGGTGGCGAATATTAGCGTGGCTCCAGAGGATGAGTATGTCGCTCCCGAGGAAGAACCAGAGCCTGAGGAAGAGCCGGAGCCAGAGCCTGAGATGGTTGAAGAGGATGATATTTCGATCGACCCTATTGATCTCCCGGATCTGGGAGCAGGCACGGGAGGAAAAGTAATGTTGGATATCACACCGAGTGTGGCCCTTGCTGGTGGTGGCGATGACTTTTCTTCCGGCGAAGTGGATGCCGAACCGACACCGAGTTCGACCTTTGATCCTTCTGTTCCAAATTCCGTGAAAAAGATTCTTTCGAAGCGCGGATCAGCCCAAGTGATCGTAGCCGGATTGGTGAGTGAGAAGGGAGTGGTGGTGGATACTTCGATTGCGAAGTCATCCGGAATTCCCGCGCTGGATCAATCGGCGATGAAGGCCCTGCGTCGATGGAAATTCAAACCAGCGATTAAAGGCGGGAGAAAAGCGAAGGCGAAGATTAACCAGCCTTTTAATTTTCGCGTGAAGTAGATTGAATCGTGACGTATTTGTCACGATTCACAGGAGAATAAATCTGGGCCAATGGGCCTATAACACGAGAATTGTCGTATGTTCCGCTTATCACTTATTCTCTTCCCAGCTCTTGGCGTTAGTTTTTCGATTGCTGAACCGATCAAGCTTTCGGCTTCTCTGTTCAAAAGCCCCGAATTTAAGGAGCGTTTTGTCGGAAGTTACGGCTTTTTGCCTCAAGTCGAACCGAAAGTGGATCGTGAAGAGGCGCAGGTGATTGCGGAACTGAGTGAGTTGCTTTCTTCATCGAGGTTTAGGGAAGCCGAAGTGCGCCTTTTGGATTTCATTAAGGAGCGGAAGAATCCCATCGACCCTGAGAAAGAATCGAAAGATGTCTCGGCGGCGCTGATTTTCACTCTGGGAAATCTTTACTTTCAAAACGATCAAGTGGCGGATGCAGAGAAGGCCTATTTAATAGCGATTAAGCGGCACCCGGCATTTCGACGGGCCCATAAGAATTTGGCCCTGCTTTATGCTACGAAGGATAAGATCGAGCAGGCCAAACCCCACTTGATGAAGGCGATAGATCTGGGGGAGTCTGATCATCGAACCTTTGGTCTTTTGGGGTATGCTTTGCTGAAGGAGGAGAAGTTTTTGGCGGCGGAGGCGGCATATCGTCAGGCCTATCTTCTGAAGCCCGATGAAAAGGATTGGAAGTTGGGCTTGGCACAAACTTTGTTAGCTAAGGAAGATTGGCCACAAGCAGCAGCGATGTTGCAGACCTTGATCGATGAAAGTCCTGAAAATGCGCTTTTGTGGCAGCAACAGGCCAACTGCTTCATTCAAAATGGTGAAGTTCCTCGCGCGGCTGAAAACTACGAAGTGCTCAGGCTGAAGGGTTTGGCGGACGAAACGGCTCTGAATCAACTGGGTGACATCTATGCGAACCAAGATCAACCTCTTCTCGCTCTAGGTGCCTATCTAAGCGCGATGAAGAAGTCGGAGACGATCAATGTCGCACGGACTTTGAAAGCGGCCAAGTATCTCTTGCAGTTGGAGGCTCCACGCGAGGCCGAGACCCTGATCGATGAGCTTGACGATCGAGGAGGAGATTCAATGACCGATGAGCAGCAGGTCGAGACTCTACTTGTGAAGAGCGACATTGCGAAAACATACGAAGCTCTGGGAGTTGCCAGTGACTTTTTGGCCAAAGCTCTGTTACTGCGTCCAGCAAATGGTGGCGCCAGAGTGAAGCTGGGGGAATTATTTGCCGAAAGGGCCGCGCTTGCGGATAAGCCCGAAGTTGCCGCAGACCTCAAACAGCAGGCCAGAGTGAACTTTACTTTGGCGGTGGATCATACGGATGCCAAAGTGGCTTTTCAGGCGAATCTTCGTTTTGCCCAGTTGTTGGTGAAGGACGGTCAGTATCTCAAAGCCTTGCCTCGACTGGAACAGGCAGTGAGATTGAAAACCGGTTCCAAGCAATCGATCGAGCAATATTTACGTCGGGTCCAACGGGCTGCGGAACGCGAAAAGGCGAAGAATGAGCGGATTGAATTGGATCGGGCCGAGAAGAGAGAGGCTGCTGAGAAAGCGGCGAAGGAAGCAGAGAGCGGGCAATGAAAAAGCTGATTGTTATTTCGGTGCTGGGAGGCGCCTTGCTTCCAGCGAATGAAGCATTGGATCTTCTTGATTCCGAGCTGCCAGGACCTGGCCAGGTTTATTTGGATTCCGCTGATCCTCCCAAAGCTGCTCAGGTCCAGGCCAAGAAGAAAACTGTTCCCCCGGATCGTGCCCTGCCAGAGCGTTGGAATATTGAAACGCCCTCTCTCGTGACTTTCGGCGATTCGTTGACGACTCGAATCGCTCCGCGCGGGGGGTTCGAATATCAGTATCAGGATCAACGAGTAGCCAGGGGTGCTAAATTGAGTCGAGCGAGATTGGGTGTTGAACTCGAGACCTATTACGGGATCGAATTGACTGCCGATGTCTTGTTGTCAAGTGATGGCGACTACGAAGGATGGGATACCTTGCAGGTGAGAGTTCCGCTCTCTGAAGATATCGATCTTTCGTTTGGAAAATTTCCTCCTCAATTTGGAACCGAATATACGCAGGATCCGTCAGCCCGATGGTTCCCAACATTGTCGCCACTCCTGGCACAGGTTGCTCCGGCGAGTAGTCTGGGAATGGTTGCTGAAGGTGATCGGGGAGGATTTGAATGGAAGGGTGGTTGGTTCAGTGGTGATGCCAGGAGGGATATCCCGGGGATTGCTGGGGATGGCTATTTGTATGTCAGTGTCGCTTCGAGTTTTAATGGAAGTGGTGGCGAGGAAATCGTGACGCCTAGATTTCAGCGTTGGCATCTGGATTATATTTATAATTTTGACGGCAATGACAGTGAGACCATACCGATGGCATACAGTCATTTGTTGGCGACAGGGATGCAGATCAGCGCCGGGAACTTTGATTTCTATTCTGATTTTCTTTTAGCGGAAGGAGATGATCAAACGGCATGGGGAGTGACCGCAGCGGGAGGATACTGGCTCGTTGAGGATGCAGTGCGATTGGTCGGGCGATACCACTACGCGAACTCTCGTGAGGATGGGGGAGTCCTCGTCGGGTGGGGAGTGCCCGGAACAGGGACGGATGCTCTGGGGCCATTTGGCTCGCCCGCTTCTACCTCGGCCAGCGAATTACATTCGATTTATGGCGGACTCAATTTCCATGTCTTCGAAGACAATCTTCTTTTGGGCACTGGTCTCGAATATCGCAATCTGTCCGGAGTTGTCGGTCGGAGCGATTTTGATTCCTGGGGATGGAATACCTGGGCTCGCTTTGCATTTTAACCAACCAAATCATGATCAAAACACTGATAGTTTCCGCATTTACCTCAATCGTATTGTTACTTCCGACTTCTGCGGTTCAATTTGACGTCGAGTCCTTCGGGCAATCTCTCAACGGATGGCGAAAGAACCGCACGGCATCCTACACGATCGATAATCACGCCTATCGAACCCATCGCCCTACCATTAGTCCTGCTCCCGGAGGAGGAATCTTCGTTTCAACGAGAGTCGAACATGCGCCTCGGATTGGCAAATTGACGACCTCTTACATTGAGCTGGCCTTTAGCCCAACCGGGATCCTGCTGACGGGGCAATTGAGAGTGGTCGTGAAAGGCCAACAGATTACGACGGGGATGATTACCCGGCCACCGCTCCCTACGAAGGGCGAAGGTGAGGCTCCTGTGGTAGATCCCACACCCTGGAATACCCCTACCACGCAGCTAGTTAACGACCTTTTTAAGGGGCTCGATACCGAGCTGGGGAAGTTGGCCAAATCGGATCTGGCTGGGAAGCGGGATCTCGTGAGTCGCTTATTTACTAAGGATTACGGTAGTGCGGACCTGGCTGGAGCCCTTCGTCATAATTTAAATTTGATGCTGAAATATACCCAATAGGCCTTTATTATAAGAAACTGTGACAAAGCCGTCACAATTAGGATTTGGAGATTTGTGTGGAATGTGTCTTTATCGTCACCTCGCCGAGGGAACCTTTGGCAGAAATGTGACCCAATACACAAATGAAACACAAATTGATTCAAGCAATCGGAGCTGGCTTTGTTGCCGCTACCTCAGGAGCCTTCGCAGGCGACGTGACCGTGATCCCCGTATCCGAACCCGAGCCTTGCGGGGATTGGTGCGATACACTGAAGAACATCGGCACCGTCTATAAAGACAAGGAGAACCCCTTCATTCAGGAGGTTAAGTTCTTCGGGCGTGCCCATTATCAGTGGGGCCACACGGACGGAGAAATCGGTGGAGCTGATTTTGACGGCAATGGTGACGAGCTTCGTCGCCTTCGCTTCGGAACTTCCGTGAAGTTTCTCAACGCGTTTAAGCTTACTGCCCGCGCGAATTATGAGAACGGTGGATTCCGCGATACCAGCATTCGTTACAGCGGTTTTGATGAGTTGAATCTGGAATACGACATTGGAGATGTTGCGGGATTTGAAGATGTGACAGTCGGATACGGTCGCTACAAAGTAGCCTTCGGTGGTGAGGAGAGCTCTTCTTCCAAGAAGATCAAGACGGTGGAACGTTCCAACCTCAATAATTTCTATGCACCAGATCGTGCGACTGGAGTGAAGATTGAAGCTGAGAAGAATGACATCGACTTTACCCTGGGGGTGTTTTCCAGCGAGGAGGATGAGGAGGCTCTCGCGGGCTGGGATGGCGGAATTGCTTATTTTGCCGGCATGGCTTTGGAGGTTGCTGATGGAGACCTTTCTCTTGATGTGCTTTACAATGACTCCGCCGAAGCAGAGGACGATGTTTTCGGCTATGAGTGGGCGGCCTCGGCGACCTACGAGACAGAAGTCGGAGGTTTTGACCTCTTCACTAATGCCACTTACGGTGAGACCCATGCCGGAGACAATGTCTACGGGATTGTGATCATGCCTTCCAAGGAACTGATCGAAGACAAGCTTGAAGCTGTTGTTCGCTACCAGTGGGCACGCTCCAGCGGTGCTGACCTTCTTCGCCCGCAGAGCCGGAATACCCGGAATGCTGCCGGGTTGGATGGCGTCAATATTCCTCGTGGCGATGAGCATCACTCCATTTATGGTGGTTTGAATTACTTCGTGTGCGGTCACAATGCCAAGTTGATGACTGGAGTGGAGTTCGAA
>NHEN01000008.1 GCA_002172625.1 Verrucomicrobiaceae bacterium TMED86
AAAGCTCAAAAAGGAAGAACTCGAACTCTCTCCCCCCGCCGATCCCCGCACGCTGGTGCGACGTCTTTCCTTCGACCTCCGCGGGCTTCCGCCGACGCCCGAAGAAGTCGAAAAATTCGCCGCCAACTCCAACGATGAATCCTGGCGCGCTCTTGTCGAACATTACCTCGCCGATCCCGCCTTCGGTGAGCGCATGGCCTGGCCGTGGCTCGAAGCGGCGCGCTACGCCGACTCCAATGGCTTCCAGGGCGACCGCGAACGCACAATGTGGCCCTGGCGCGACTGGGTGATCGAAGCCTTTAACAAGAACCTCCCATACGATGACTTCACCGTCTGGCAAATCGCCGGCGATCTTCTTCCAAACGCCACCTTCGAACAAAAACTCGCCACCGGCTTTCTCCGCAATCACGCCATCAATGGTGAGGGCGGCAGCATCCCGGAAGAGAACCGCGTCAACTACGTCTTCGACATGGCCGAAACCGTCGGCACCGTATGGATGGGCCTGACCTTCAACTGTTGCCGCTGCCACGATCACAAATACGACCCGCTCTCCCAAAAAGAATACTACGGCCTCAACGCCTTCTTCAACCAAACACCTGTCGGCGGCGGAGGCGGTGATCCACAAACCAAACCCGTTCTCCCCGTCGCTTCCGGCGCGCAGAAGGCGGAGGAAGCAAAACTCGCCAATCAACTCGAAGACATTCGAAAGCAACTTTCCGGAACTGCAAAACAAGCCAGCGGAGATCAGAAAAAATGGGAAAACACCCAACTCGCCACTCACAAATCCCCGTGGTCCATCCTCCCCGTTAAATCCGCGAAGTCAGCCAAGGGCCAAAAAATCTCCACTCTCGAAAATGGCACTCTCCTCGCCACTGGAGCCAATCCCCCCAACGACGACTACACCATCGAACTCTCGCTCAACGAAGCTCCCCTCACCGGCATTCTCCTCAAAGCCCTTCGCCATCCCGACATGACCAAGGAAGGCATCGCCCGATCCAATAGCGGAAACTTCGTCCTGACCGAATTCAATCTCGCACTCCTTTCCACCGATGGGGCAAGCAAACCCGTCAAGGTTAAGAAAGTCCAGGCCACTTTCGAACAAGGAAGCTTAAAGATTGCCGGAGTCCTCGATAAAACCCCCGCCAGCGGCTGGGCGATCCTAAATAACAACGCCATCCCCACCGACCACGCCGCCGTCTTCGAATTCGAGCACACCCTCCAAGCCGCGCCCGGCGATACCCTCGTCGCCACTCTCAAACACGAATCAAAACACGCGAGCCACAACCTCGGGCATTTCAGCATCGAGGGAACAAGCCAAACCGCTCCGACTCTCCCCAAGGATCAAAGTTTCATCAACGCCCTGAGAACGCCTTCCGAACGCCGCACCAAAGCCCAACATGAACTCGTCAATGACAGCTACGGAAACGGCAATCCCCAATTCGCCGAATTGCAAAAGAAGGAAGCCGCCGCAAAGAAGAAGCTCGACGACTTCCGCAACCGACTTCCCAAGGTCATGATCATGGAAGACCAAGCCGGGAAACGAAAAACCTATATCCTCGCCATCGGTTCCTACGAGCAACGCGGCGAAGAAGTGGAAGCCCACACGCCCGCCGTCCTCCCACAGCTTAAGACTGGAAAAACTCCCAACCGCCTCGACCTTGCCAAGTGGCTCGTCTCTCCCGACCATCCACTGACCTCCCGCGTCACCGTCAATCGACTCTGGCAGGAACTCTTCGGCATCGGCCTCGTCAAAAGCCCCGAAGACTTCGGCGTGCAAAGCGAAATCCCTGTCCACCCGCGCCTCCTCGATTGGCTCGCCGCCGACTTCATGGAGCACAACTGGGACTACAAGCACCTCGTCCGCACCATCGTCACCAGCCGCACTTATCGTCAGTCGTCCAATGTCTCATCGCTCCAACTCGAACGCGATCCCGACAACCGCCTCCTCGCCCGTGGCCCTCGTCTTCGTCTTTCGTCCTGGATGATTCGCGACCAAGCCCTCGCCGCCAGTGGCAATCTCGTCAGCACCATCGGCGGCTCCCCTGTCAAACCCTGGCAGCCACCCGGACTCTGGTCCGAGGTCACCTTCGGCAAAAAGAAATACGCACCTGACTCCGGAGAAAAACTCCGCCGCCGCAGCCTTTACACCTTTTGGCGTCGTATCAGCGCGCCACCCATGTTCTTCGACACCGCAAAGCGCGAAATGTGTGAAGTTGGCACCAGCCTCACTAACAGCCCACTCCACGCACTCGCCATTCTCAACGATCCTCACTATGCCGAAGCCGCCCGTGCATTGGTGAACCGAGCCGCCAAGGAATCGTCCCCCGATCCCAAAGTAATTCTCGCGCGAGCCTTCAAGATTCTTCTTTCGCGATCACCACATCCCGAAGAACTCGGCATTCTTGTGAAGAACTACGAGCAGGCCCTTCCGCTTATTACCGAGGAAGAAGCGAAAGCCTTCCTCGCCATCGGAGAAACACCCGCGCATTCCGATCTTCCGCCCATCACGCAAGCCGCGCTCACGTCCGTTTGCCTTTCTCTTTTCAATACCGACGAATCCCTGACCAAAGAATAAATGGACCCGCTTCTCGAACGCCAATACCACGTCAACCGACGCCAGTTCTTTAGCAAAAGTTCCACCGGCATCGGTGTTGCGGCGCTCGCTTCTTTGCTCGGTCAGGAATCGCAGGCTGACGACGCCGAACTGCCCGCCGCCATCAAACGAGTCGCGCCAAAAGCCAAACGCGTCATCCTTCTTTTCCAAAACGGAGGACCGACCCACCTCGAGCTTTTCGACTACAAACCGGAACTTAAAAAACGCCACGGACAGGCCGTCCCGGCCAGTTACATGGAAGGCAAACGTTTCAGCACGATGTCTGCCGCCGCCGACAAACGAAAACTTCTCTCGCCCATCGAGCCCTACAAGCAATATGGCGAAAGCGGTGCCTGGGTCAGCGACCTCATGCCTTACACCGGGAAGATCGCCGACGACATTTGCTTCATCAAAAGCATGTACACCGAGCAGGTCAATCATGCTCCCGCCATCAACTTTTTCCTCAGCGGCAATCAACTCGCCGGACGCCCTACCGCCGGTGCCTGGCTAAGTTACGGTTTGGGAAGCATGAACGAAAACCTTCCCACTTTTGCCGTGATGACTTCCATCAGCAAAGGCACGACGTGTGGACAGATCTTTTACGACTCCTACTGGAGCTCCGGTTTTCTTCCCAGTCGTCACCAGGGCGTCAAATTCCGCGCCGGCGAAAGCCCCGTTCTCTACATCAACAATCCCAAAGGGATGAATTCAAAGCTCCGTCGTAACATGCTCGACGGCATTGCCCAACTCAACGAACGTAAACTTGCCGAAGTTGGCGACCCCGAAATTTCCACGCGCATCGCGCAATACGAGATGGCTTACCGTATGCAAACCAGCGTGCCCGAGCTCGCCGACATTTCCGGCGAAAGCAAAGCCACGCTCGAACAATACGGCCCCAGTGTCAACGAGCCCGGCACCTTTGCCCGCAACTGTCTCCTCGCTCGCCGTCTCGTCGAACGCGGAACGCGCTTTGTCCAACTCATGCACGCCGGATGGGACCAGCATCGTTCGCTCACCACCGAGCTCTACAACCAATGTCGTGATACCGACCAACCTTCCGCCGCTTTGGTCAGTGATCTTAAATCCCGTGGCCTTCTCGAAGACACCCTCGTCATTTGGGCCGGCGAGTTCGGGCGCACGCCCTTCATCCAGGGTTCCTTTGATAATCGTCCCAAGTGGGGCCGCGACCACCATCCACACGCCTACACAATCTGGATGGCCGGCGGCGGCGTGAAGCCCGGCATCTCCCACGGAGCGAGTGATGACATCGGCTTCAATGCCGTCGAAGACAAAGTCCACGTCCACGATCTCCAAGCTACGATCCTTCACCTCCTTGGTATCGACCACGAAAAGCTCACTTTCAAATTCCAGGGCCGCCACTATCGTCTCACCGACGTCCACGGCCATGTAGTGAAGCCCATCCTGGCCTGACAATTCCCCGGAATCGCAACGTATAGGAAGGATGTTACGCGCATTGCTCATCATGCTCCTCGGCAGCTCCCTCCTTCACTCCCAGGAAAAAGAATTCCCCAACATTCTCCTCCTCGGGGATTCCATCTCCATCGGCTACACCCCCTTCGTGCAGCAGATGCTCAATGGCGAAGCCAAAGTTGTTCGGCCAATGCAGAAGGACGGCAAGCGCCCCGAAAACTGCGCCTACGCCGCGAACGGCGTCACCCGAATCGAGGCCTGGCTCGGCGACACCAAGTGGGACGTCATTCACTTCAACTTTGGCCTCCACGATCTCAAGTATATCGGCCAACCCCTTCCCAACGCCAAGATCGTTCTGCAAAAGGGCGACGCCATTAAAAAGAACCCCGAAGCCCGTCAGCTTTCCTCAATCAGAGACTATCTCGCCAATCTCGAGAAGATCGTTACACGACTCAAGAAAACCAAGGCCACCCTCATCTTCTGCACCACCACTCCCATTCCCGAAGGAAGCCGTGGCCGTATTCCCGGCGACGAACAAAAATTTAACGCCGCCGCTATCAAACTAATGGAGAAGCTGAACGTCGCCGTCAACGATCTCCACGGACACGCCTCGCTCGACAAAGTCGCCAAGCACCAACGCAAGGCCGACGTCCACTACACCAAGGAAGGCTCCAACCTTCTCGCCGAAGGAGTCGTCCGCACCCTTCGAGCCTGTTTGGAAAATTAAACCGTTCAATGAGACTGTCATCAAAATTTTGAGCTCAGAAACTCGGTAGTTCCAATCTCCAAATATCCAACCTAATCAATCCCATGCTTCGTTTCCTAATCCCAACTCTCTTGGTCGGCTCCACCCTCGCCAAAGATAAGCCCAACATCCTCCTTCTCTTCGCCGACGACCTCGGGCGCTACGCTTCGGCCTATGCCGACCCAAACAATCCTTCCGCAAACGACATCGTCTCAACTCCCACCTTCGATCGCATCGCCAAAGAAGGCGTCCTTGCCACCAATGCCTTCGTCTCCGTCCCTTCGTGCTCGCCTTGCCGCGCTTCGTTGATCTCCGGGCGCCACTTTTTCCGGAACGGCTCCCATTCCCAACTCCACTCCCCCTGGAATGGTGACAAAGCCAATGACCCCTGGAACGGAGTGCGCGGATTTGCCCTCGGCTTACAGGACGCCGGATACCATATCGGTTGGTCCCACAAGATGCACATCTCGGCAGACCGCATGGGTGGTAAGAAGAGGAATTACAACAAGGCCGGCCGCAAGGTGAACAACTTCTCCCAAACCGTCTCCCAAGCCAAAGACGTCGCGAAAGGAAAAGAAGCACTTTACGACGAGTGCCGGCAAAACTTTAGAGCCTTCCTCGCCGACCGAAAAGGCGGCCAGCCTTTCTACTATTCCTTCCACCCCACCAATCCACACCGCACTTGGACCCAGGGCTCGGGCAAAAAACTTTGGGGCCTCGATCCCGACAAACTTAAAGAAAAAATGCCTCCCTTCCTCCCCGACGTTCCCATCGTTCGCGAAGACCTTGCCGACTACCTTGGCGAAGGAATGGCTTTTGACAAATGCTGCGAAATCATTCTCGAGGAGCTCAAAAAATCAGGCGAGCTCGATAACACCCTTGTAGTCATTTCCGGTGACCACGGTGCGCCCGGATTCCCCCGGGGAAAAACCAACCTTTACGACTTCGGCTCTCGTGTTCTTTTCTCCGCCCGTTGGCCTGGCCACATCAAAGCCGGTCAGATAATCACCCGCCCGATCTCTCTCATCGATCTCGCCCCCACCTTCCTGGCCGCCGCCGGTCTTCCACCCGAAGCAGGAACCAACGGACAAAGCCTCCTCCCCGCCCTTAAGTCGGGAGATTCCAACAAACTCCGCGGCTGGGCTCTTATCGGACGCGAGACACACGTCAATGGCGCCCGCCCCTTCGAGCTTCCCTATTCCAGCCGGGCCATCCGCACCTCCAACCACCTCTTCATCATTAATTTCACTCCCGACCGCGCACCGCAAGGAGTCCCTCTCTCTCTCGATTCCGACAATCCACCCAGCTGGGAGATCGTCGGGAAAAACACCCGGGTAACCTACGGCGATGTCGATGCCGGCCCCACCCGCACCTGGATGCTTCAGCACCGCAAAGACCCGACTTACAAATACCACTGGGATCTCGGCTTCGGCCCACGTCCTGCGCTCGAACTTTACGACCTTAAAAAAGACCCGCACCAGATCAACAACGTCGCCAACGAAAAAACCTACGCCGAAATCCAGAAGAAACTCCACACCGACCTTATGGCCGAGCTTCTTGCCAACCACGATCCCCGCCTCAACGGAAATCAATTCGACTATCCTCCCTATTCCAAGAAGGGACTCTCAAAGTAACTTTTCTTTCCCTGATCAATACTCAGAGAGTGCCATCCTGCTTTTGGAGATTGGGATAGCTGTCTCGCATTGACTGGCACGACCACATGATATCTGGCTGCCCTCTCCGGGATCGCCAATTCTCCCCTTGCCGCCGCATGGTTCCTCCGTTATCTCCACTAAGAACTCGGGAGAATATCCGACAGCTCGACGTCTTTCGAACCGTTTTCTTTCTCAGACATTTCTCACTCAAATGCGATTCACTTCTCTTACCTTCCTCACGACCTGTGCCGGGGCGCTCGCAGCTCCCCTTTCTTACAATCGCGACATCCGCCCGATCCTCTCGGAAAATTGTTTTGCCTGTCACGGCCCCGACAAGGCCTCCCGCGAGGCCAAGCTCCGTTTAGACATTCGCGAGGCTGCCATTGAAAAGGAAGCCATTATCCCGGGCGACCTCAAGAAGTCCGACCTCATCTTCTACATTAATGCCGAGGACGAAGACGAGATTATGCCTCCGCCCGAGTCGCACAAAAAGCTCACTCAGGCGCAAAAAGACACGCTCGCGGAATGGATCAAGCAAGGCGCTCCCTACGAAGCCCATTGGTCATTCATCCCGGCTGTCCGCCCCGATGTTCCTGCGCTCGGCGAAAATCATCCCATCGACAACTTTATCAAAGCCGGCCTTAAAGGCAGCGGACACGAAATGTCCCAACCCGCCGACAAGGCAACGATCGATCGCCGGATTTCCTTCGACCTTACCGGGCTCCCTCTTCACCTCACCGGCACTTCAGACCCCGACAAGCTTCTCGCTTCGCCACACTTTGGCGAGCGCATGGCCGTCTTCTGGCTCGACCTCGCCCGCTATGCCGACACCGCCGGCTACCACAGCGACAAGGTCCGCGACGTCACTCCTTACCGCGACTACGTCATCAATTCCTTCAACAAGAACAAACCCTACGATCAATTTGTCACCGAGCAACTGGCCGGAGATCTTTTCAAAAATCCCACCTTGGAAAACTACGTCGCCTCCGCCTTCAACCGTATCAACCAAGTCTCGGAAGAAGGTGGTATTCAAGACAAGGAATACATCGCCAAGTATTACGCCGAACGCGTTCGCACCACTTCCGGCGCCTTCCTCGGAGCCACCATGGGCTGCGCGGAGTGCCACGACCATAAGTTCGATCCCTTCACCGCAAAAGACTTCTATTCGATGCAGGCCTTCTTTTCCGACATCTACGAAAAAGGCGCCTACACCGGCAATGGTTCCTACAACAAAGGAGCCGACATTAAAAACCACCCCGGCTTCAAGCTCGGCAAATTCGGACCTACTTTGAACGTCCCGTCTCCAGAGCAGGAAAAAGCGCTCGTCAAAATTCAGGAAGAAAAACGCGCGCTAGAAGCGACGACCAAGAAAGAGAGCCCCGAGCTTCTCTCTGCCTTCAACAAATGGAGCAATGAACTCCTTGGAAAAATCGGTTCCAGCAAACCACAGGACGTCGTCATTCTCGAGGACGCCGAACTCCCTCTTGGGGGAGCAAAAACCGTCACCAGCAATGTCCATTCCGGCTCCCTCGCCCGAATTCAAACAAGCGGCGAGCTGAGCCAACACATCGTCGACGCCAACAAAAAGCCCGTCACTTTGACCGAAGGCGACACCCTATACACCTGGGTCTGGCTCGATCCCAAAAACCCACCCAAGCAACTCATGCTGCAATTCCATGGTAAGAACTGGGATCACCGCGCCTGGTGGGGCGAAGATCTCATTCCATACGGAAAGGGCAGCAAGAAGGCCGATCACTACAAGGTCGGAAAACTTCCCGCCACCGGAAAATGGGTCCGCCTTGAAGTCCCCGCGAAAAGCGTCGGCCTCCCCGCTGGCTCCAAAGTCACCCAACTCGCCTACACGCAATTCGGCGGCTCCGTTCTTTGGGATCAAGCCGGTCGTCATACCAACGACTCCAATGCCGTCCTCGCCGGTCTTCCCGAGAAATCCCGCAAAGCTCTCCTCAACGTCAAGAAGGGCAAGCCCACAGACCAAGACCGCAAGGAACTCCTGACGCACTACCGCACCATCGCTCCCTCATTGGCGCCCGCCCGCAAGAAGATCGCCGAACTCACCAAGCAGGAAGAGCACCTTAAAACCAACACGCGTTCCACTCTCGTCACCCTCTCCACCGTTCCGCGCACGATCAAACTCCTCCCACGCGGCGACTGGACCGACGACTCCGGCGAAGTCCTCCTCCCGTCCACTCCGGAGTTTCTCTCCTCCGAGGGACAACCATCCAAAGAACGCCTCACTCGTCTCGATCTCGCCAAGTGGATCACCGCCAAGGAAAACCCACTCACCGCGCGTGCTTTCACCAACCGCGTCTGGGCGCTCTTCTTCGGCACCGGACTTTCGCGTGACCTCCAGGACCTCGGCAACCAGGGACAATGGCCCACTCACCCCGAATTGCTCGACTGGCTCTCGGTCGAATTCGTCGAATCCGGTTGGGACGTAAAACACCTCGTCAAACTCATCATCACCTCGAAAGCCTACCGCCAATCTTCCAACGCCTCGCCCCAGCTCATGGAAGAAGATCCCTACAACAATCTCTACGCCCGCCAAAACCCGCGTCGTCTTCCTGCCGAGTTCATTCGCGACAATGCCCTCGCCGTTTCCGGCTTGCTAAACCCGCAGCTCGGAGGAGCCAGCGCCCGGCCTTATCAACCTGCCGGATACTACGCGCAGCTCAATTTCCCCAAGCGAAAATATCAGCAGCACAACGACGAAAACCAATACCGGCGCGGCGTCTACATGCATTGGCAACGTTCTTTCCTGCATCCCATGCTCGCGGCCTTTGATGCGCCCGCTCGGGAGGAATGCACCGCCGCCCGCGAAAGCAGTAATACCCCGCTCCAAGCTCTCAACCAACTCAACGACCCAACCTTCGTCGAAGCAGCCCGCGTGCTCGCCACCGAGTTGGTTGCGGAGGAAAAAGCAATCGAGCCTCGCTTGCTGGTTGCCTTCCAGCGACTCCTCAATCGACCGCCAAGCGGAGAAGAAGAGACGCTCCTCACCGAGCTCTTCAACAAGCAACTCAAGCGCTACAAGGCCGCACCCGACGACGCGAAAAAGCTTCTTTCCATCGGACTCACCCCTCTTCCCGACAAAGTCGATCCCGTCGACCTTGCCGCGACCACAACCGTGACCCGTGCCCTTCTCAATCTCCAGGAAACCATTACCCGCTACTAAGATGAACCCACTTCTCGCCAATTCTCTCAACCGCCGGGCTTTCTTGAAAAACTCTTCCTACTCCGTCGGAAGCGCCGCCCTTCTCTCGCTCCTCGGGCAGGACCAGGCAACCGCCTCCCAATGGAGAGGCACCCTCGCTGACAAACTGCACTACCCGCCCAAGGCCAAGCGCATCATTCACCTTTGTATGGCCGGCGGCCCATCCCACCTCGAGACTCTCGACTACAAACCCGAGCTCGCAAAGCTCAGCGGCAAGGGCATGCCCACCTCCTTCACCGAAGGACAACAGCTCGCCCAGCTTCAGGGAAATCGCAACCAGCTCAAATGCCTCGGACCGCAGCACGAATTTAAACGCTACGGAAAATGCGGTCGCATGATGTCCTCCGCCTTCCCGAACATCGGATCGATCGCCGACGAAATCGCGGTCATCAATTCAATGCACACCGAGCAGATCAACCACGACCCGGCGCACACCTTCATGAACACCGGCTCGGTCATCCCCGGGCGTCCCTCGATGGGCTCATGGTTGCTCTACGGACTCGGCGCAGAGACCGACGAACTCCCCGGCTACGTCGTCATGACCTCTTCCGGCGGCGGACAAGACCAACCCATCGCCGCCCGCCAGTGGCACAGCGGATTTCTTCCTTCGAAATTCCAGGGAGTGCAATTCAACTCGAAAGGCGATCCCGTTCACTACGTCAACAATCCCGCCGGTGTCACCCGCGCGGACCAGGGCGAGCTTCTCGAAACGATCAACCAGATGAACCGCATGCTCGGCTATCGTCAAAACGATCCCGAGATCGCCACCCGTATCGCGCAATATGAGATGGCTTTCAAAATGCAGACTTCGGTGCCCGGACTGATGGATGTGACGGAAGAGCCCAAAAAAGTTCTCGAAGAATACGGCGCCACTCCGGGCGACGGCTCATTCGCCTCCAACTGTCTCCTAGCACGACGGCTCGCTGAACGCGGCGTGCGATTCATCCAACTCTACCACCGCGGATGGGACCACCACGGCGGGGTAAAGAAAGGAATCGAAACGGTTTCCCGCCACGTCGACAAAGCCACCGCCGCTCTCGTGAAAGACCTCAAGGCCCGCGGCATGCTCGAAGACACCCTCATCATATGGGGCGGTGAATTCGGCCGCACCCCGATGGCCCAAGGCTCCGGTCGCGACCACCACATCCAGGCCTTCTCCCTCTGGATGGCCGGCGCTGGAATCAAAGGCGGCACGACTTACGGCTCCACCGACGAGCTCGGCTACGCCGTCGCGCAAGATGGTGTTTCCGTCCACGATCTCCACGCCACCATCCTCCAGCAACTCGGTATCGACCACCATCGATTCACCTATAAATTTCAAGGCCTCGACTTCAAACTCACCGGCGTCGAAAGCGCCAAGGTCGTCAAAAAAATACTCTCTAACTCATGACGCGTATCCTTCTATTCCTCGCTCTCGCAAGCTCTGCTCTCGTAGCCAAGAAGCCCAACATCATCCTCGTCATTACCGACGACCAGGGCTACGGACCCGTCGGGAAACATGGCCACCCCTGGATCAAGACACCCAATCTCGACAAGCACTACGAAAAGAGCACGCGCTTTACCCGTTTTCTTGTCAGCCCAACTTGTTCGCCCACCCGCGCAGCCATCATGACCGGTCGGCACCCCATGAAGAATGGCATCACCCACACCATTCTCGAACGCGAACGCATGACTCTCAACGCCACTATTCTTCCACAAGTCCTTAAAACCGCCGGATACACTTCCGGTATTTTCGGCAAGTGGCACCTCGGCGAC
>NHEN01000009.1 GCA_002172625.1 Verrucomicrobiaceae bacterium TMED86
GACCTCCGGCCAAAAAACGCTTCCGGTTGCCCCCTCGATTTTCAAGTTCGCCCAACACGGCCAAAGCGGAGCCTGGCTCAGCGAACTCCTCCCACACACAGCCAAGGTCGCCGACGATCTCTGCATCATCAAATCGATGCACACCGAGGCCATCAACCATGACCCGGCCATCACCTTCTTCCAAACCGGTCATCAACTGGCCGGCCGGCCCAGCATTGGCTCGTGGATGTCTTACGGACTCGGCAGCTCCAATAAAGACCTTCCCACTTACGTCGTTCTGACATCCCGTGGTACCGGACGCCCCAACGATCAACCTCTCTACGATCGACTCTGGGGATCAGGGTTCATTTCAACCCAACACGCGGGCGTGAAATTCCGAAACACCGGTGACCCCGTACTCTATCTCTCCAATCCAGACGGAGTGGATCGCCCCATGCGCAGAGACATGCTCGACGACCTCGCCGCGCTCAATGGCGAACGACATCAAATCGTGGGCGACCCGGAAATCGAGGCCCGTATCGCACAATACGAAATGGCCTTCCGCATGCAGGCCAGCGTCCCCGAGCTCACCGATGTGAAAGGCGAGTCTCAGGAAGTCCTCGATCTCTACGGTCCCGAGGTCAAGAAGCCCGGTTCATACGCCGCCAACTGTCTTCTCGCTCGTCGTCTCGCCGAGCGTGACGTGCGCTTCATTCAACTTTTCCACCAGGGATGGGACCATCACGGTGGTCTCCCCAAGGCCCTCAAAGGTCAGTGCAGCGACACCGATCATCCAACCGCCGGACTCCTCACTGATCTCAAACAACGTGGTATGTTGGAAGATACTCTCCTCGTCTGGGGTGGTGAGTTTGGGCGAACCACCTACTGTCAGGGAAAATTGACTCGCGAAAATTATGGACGTGATCATCATCCCAAGTGTTTCAGCATGTGGATGGCTGGAGCAGGAATCAAAAAAGGAATCACCATCGGAAAAACCGACGACTATTGCTACAACATCCTTGAAGACCCCATCCACGTTCACGACCTTAACGCAACAATCCTTCATCTCCTCGGCGTCGACCACGAACGCCTCACCTACCGCTTTCAAGGCCGCCAATTCAGACTTACCGACGTCCACGGAAAACTCATCAAGCAAGCACTCTCCTAACCCCAGAAAACAAAACACTATGAAACGACTCAGCCTACTCACCTTCGTCGCCGGAATGACCTTCCTGCATGCCGGACCAAAAGCACCCGAAGGCTTTAAGCCTCTCTTCAACGAAAAAGACCTCACCGGCTGGTGGGGACTTGGAACCGAGGACCCCGCAAAATGGAAAGCTCTCCCCGCCGATAAACTTGCGGCCAAGAAAAAGAAAAGCCTTGCTGACATCAACAAGCATTGGAGCGTTGAAGGCAACGAACTCGTGAACGACGGACAGGGACTCTATCTCACCACCGATAAGGACTACAAAGACTTCGTCCTCCTTCTGGAGTACAAGACCGTCGCAAAGGCCGACAGCGGCATCTACCTCCGCGCCGTTCCTCAGGTCCAAATCTGGGACTCCACCAAAGAAGGGGGGAAATGGAAACACGGAGCCGACAAAGGCTCCGGAGGACTTTGGAACAACAAAAAAGGCAGTCCGGGTAAAGATCCCTTGGTTCTCGCCGACAAGCCCTTCGGCGAGTGGAACAGCATGAAGATCCAAATGGTTGGTGATATCGTCACCGTGCACCTCAATGACAAACTTGTCGTCGATAAAGCGCCACTGCAAAACTACTTCAACAAAGGTGGTCCACTCCCGGCAGCCGGCCCCATCCAACTGCAAACCCACGGGGGAGCAATCCGCTGGCGCAACATCTTCATCAAAGAGCTCTAGGCTCCTGCGCGTAGACTCCGCGAACGGCTCGCCGGCCGGAGTCTCTTACTTGCATAAAAAGACAAGGATCTCAGCAGGCTCGTCCCACCAGATGAGCCTGCTTTTCTGTCAAAAATACTTAGGACATCAACCATTCGCCCAGGACGAATGTTCTCTGCATCGCGCAATCGGACTCCATCATTAAATCCGATCCTTGAAAATCTTTCCCCTCCCATCACTTGCAGTGCGCAATCTTCAAGGATAGATTCACCCCGTGTTTCAATTCACCATCTTTCGCATTCCCGTCCGGGTTGAACCCTTCCACTGGGTCATTCTTGCACTTCTTGGAATCCCCCGTGACCTTTCGGATCGGAACGGATTAATTCAAATGCTCCTCTTCATGCTGGCGGGCTTCTTTTCGATTCTCGTCCATGAACTGGGTCATGCTCTCACTGGAAGAAAATTCGGCGTTCGCAATCCTGAAATCGTCCTCCACGGCATGGGTGGAGTGGCAATTTTCCCGGGGGCAAGATTCACCCGGAAGGAAAGCTTCCTCACCACTTTCGCTGGACCGGGGATTCAGATCATCCTCGGATTGGTCGCCTATCTCATTTACTCCCAAATTCCTTTTCAACCGGGCATCAGTGAATTCCTGTGGAAACTATTCTTCATTTCCATTTTTTGGGCTGTCCTCAATCTCTTCCCCATCATGCCCATGGATGGCGGACAAATGCTCCATGCCGCACTCGGAGACCATCGAATAAAAGTCACCTATCAGGTAGGAATTATCACAGGAGTTCTCCTCGCTATCACCTGCCTTGTTCTTAAGATTGGCATCTTCGCTCCGATTCTCTTCGGATACCTCGCCTATCAAAACTACCAACGGCTCCTGCAGATCCAAACCCCCTGGCGTTAAACCAAAATCAACCGGAACCCCGCAAGGACTGCAAAGCCCACCACCATCCACTCAAAGATCCTTTGGGAAATGAGCTGAAGAAGATGCTTCCCAAAAAATACCCCGATCAGGATCAGCGGAATCAATTTGAGATTTAAAAGAAGCGACTCAGGAGTCGTGAAATTCAAGCCGCCCATACAGGGAAGTTTGAGCAGGTTTACGAGAAGGAAAAATCGCGCTCCAATCCCGATTAACTCCATTTTGGGGACCTTCTTTGACAGAAGATACAGTTGAAACACCGGACCAGCGGCATTGGCCACCATTGTTGCGAATCCCGCAAAGGAACCCGCTCCAAGGCCAAATCCTCTCGAATGCGCTATTCGATTAAAGAGCACTGGAGCCATTCTCCTCCCCAACTGAAGCACCACCATCAAAAGAATCATCGAACCAATCACTGGCTTGGCCCATTCTTCCGGCAACCAATCAAGAAGATAGAATCCCAAAACCATCCCAACCAAGGTTGGCGGTAACAATAACCAAACCGGCCCCCACGAGGCATGCTTTCGAAACATGGGATAAACGCTGAGATCTGCCACCACCAACATCGGCAAGAGAATCCCAACCGACTGCTTCCCAAAAAGCTCGGCCATAATAAAAACCGCAATCAGCCCCAGCCCCGAAAACCCCGCTTTCCCCAGGCCCACACACAAGGCGGCCAGGCTCACAAGCAGCCATCCGGTCGAGGAATCAATCACACGAGGGTTCTTTTCCAAAACACTACGAAACTCAAGCCCCAAGCAATGACTCGGCAGCCATGACTTGCGGGAAGCCCTCCGCGGGTTTACACAATAACTGTGAACGCGTTCGACCCATACACTTATCGAGACGATTTCCCTATTCTGGCCCAGTCAGTTCACGGCAAACCCTTGGTTTATCTGGATAATGCCGCCACCTCTCAAAAACCGCTCCCGGTTCTCAATGCCTCCCGGGACTACTACGAAAAGCTCAACTCAAATATCCACCGCGGCGTCCATCATCTCGCCCAAGCCGCCACGGCAGCGCATGAAGCGGCCCGCGAGACAATTGCCCGACACCTCAATGCCACTCGGCCCGAAGAAATCATCTTTACCTCCGGCACCACCGATTCAGTCAATCTTGTCGCTTCGTCCCTGGGAAGATCCGACCGTTTCGTTAATGGAGACGAGATCATCATCTCCGGATTAGAGCATCATTCCAACACTGTTCCCTGGCAGATGCTCTGTGAACGACTGGGAATAACATTAAAAGTGATCCCTGTCCTCGACGATGGCACTCTCGATCTCGACGCCTACCAGGAACTCCTCTCCGACCGAACCAAGTTAGTCGCGGTGAACCATGTTTCCAACGCCTTCGGCACTGTGAATAAGGTTGTTCAGATTTGTTCACAGGCCAAGAAATTCGGCGCGCTGACCTTTATCGACGGCGCTCAGTCATTACCACATATGAGCATTGATGTGCAGGATGTTGATTGTGATTTTTACGCCTTTTCAGGACACAAGGTTTATGGCCCCACCGGCATCGGAATTCTTTTCGGAAAGCATGATTTACTCTGTGAACTACCGCCCTGGCGCGGAGGCGGAGAGATGATTAAAGAAGTCACCTTCGAAAAAACCACCTACAACGATCCGCCTTTCAAATTCGAAGCCGGCACTCCAAACATCGAAGGCGGAATCGCCCTCGCCGCCGCCATCGACTATGTGAATAAAGTGGGACTTACTCACATCGCTTCACATGAGTCAGCCCTCATCGAAAAGGCCGCCGCAATGCTTGCCGGACTCGACGAAGTCGCCATTTACGGCCCCCCCGACCGCACCGGAGCAATCTCATTCAACTTCGAGGGTATCCATCACTACGACCTTGGCACTCTCCTTGATCAAATGGGTCTGGCCCTGCGCACCGGACACCACTGCTGCCAGCCTCTAATGGCGCGATTCGGTGTTTCGGGCACTCTGCGGGCCTCCTTTGCCCTCTACAACACAGAGCAAGAAATCGATGCCTTGGAAGCCGCACTCAAGAGAGCACTCATGATGCTTCGTTGATTCCTTTGCTTTTCTCGAAAACCTCGGATACTTGTCGCGCGTGACGATCACAGAGAAGCAACAGGAACTCCTCGACGAACTTGACCTCTTTCAGGATTGGACCGAGCGATACGAGTATGTCATCGGATTGGGCAAAAAACTCGCTCCCATGGACGAAAGCCTCCATACCGAAGACCGCCTCATCAAAGGCTGCCAGTCCCAAGTCTGGCTGGAATCCACCACGGAGGACGGGAAAATGCGCTACCTCGCCGATTCCGACTCCGTTATCACCAAGGGCATGATCGCGCTCTTCGTCCGTATCCTCGACAACGAATCCCCCGACGACGTCTTAAGCGCCGATCTTTCCTTCATCGACAAAACCGGCCTCAAGGAGCATCTCGCACCTACCCGGGCCAACGCGCTCACTTTGATGTCCGCTCAAATGAGGAAAGGCGCTCTGGAAGCCAGTCAGTAACAACAACCAACCGCCTTACTAAAAAATGGTAGGGCCGCAGGGACTTGAACCCTGGACAAAGGGATTATGAGTCCCCTGCTCTAACCAACTGAGCTACAGCCCCATTTTTCTCGACGCGCGGACACTCTCATTCCTGCATCCGGAGATCAAGCACAAGGAGAAATTATAGCCGCTCCACCTCTCTCAGTGATTCGATCAATTCTTGAAAAACTCCTGAATCTGCTGGCCCCGCCGACTGTGCAAACGAGAGGCAATTTCACGATAGTGATGAGACACCCGGTCGAGCAGGACCCACGGAAAGTTGTCATTCTCCGGGTGCCCCCACCACTCCGTCAACCACACCACCGTTCAGCGTAAGTTGCAATCGTGAATGCCCCCACTTTCGCCAAGTCACTTCTGAACTCAAAATCAACGAGATTCTCCAAACGCCATGCTTCATTGGCCACTGACATCTTGATTTAGCTCCGCTGCTTCCTGCACTCACCAAAAACCCATCAACATATCGTGATGCGTAGATTTGTTCTTGCGAAGCCCCCAAATCAGACCAAAACTCTGCCCGCAGCGCAAGCCCATGTCGAACGATCTTACCAACGAACTCAAAGCCGCCCTCGCCGAACGCATTCTTGTCCTCGACGGAGCGATGGGGACCACTATCCGAACCTATGGCCTGGAAGAAAGCGACGCCCGTGGCAGCCGCTTCGCAGACACGGAAAAAGATCTTCTTAACAACGGCGACATCCTCTCTCTTACCAAGCCCGATGTCATCTCCGACATCCATAAACGCTTCTACAATGCAGGCTCCGACATCGTCGAAACCAATACCTTCTCCGCCACCACCATCGCCCAGTCAGAATTTTTCGTTGAGGACCCTCGCGAAAAAGGCACCGGTCGAAAAGACCCCGAGTTTTATCAGGGCATCATCGAAAACCCATTCCTCCGCGAGCTCTCCGACGAGATCAACATCAAATCAGCTCAACTCGCTCGGAAAGTCGCCGACCAAATCGCCAATGAAACCGGCATCCCCCGCTATGTTGCCGGTGCCATCGGCCCGATGACCGTCGGGCTCAACAACTCCGCCGTCGACCCCGACGATCCTGGCTTCCGAACGGTCACTTTCGACCAGGTTTACCAATCTTATAAGGAGCAAATCCTCGCCCTCATCGAAGGCGGATCAGACATCCTCATGGTCGAAACCATTTTCGATGCCCTCAATTCCAAAGCTGCCCTCGTCGCGATTCAGGACGTCTTCGAGGAAGGAGGCTTTAAGCTCCCCGTCATTATCTCCGCCGCAGTTGGAATGGGTGGTGAAACAATGATCTCGGCACAAAAAATTGAAGCTCTTTGGAATGCCGTCGCCCATGTCAACCCGCTCGCCGTCGGCCTGAATTGCTCTCTCGGGCCAGACCAAATGCGCCCCTTCATTGAGGAACTTTCCAATGTCGCCGAGACCTTTGTCTCCTGCTACCCGAACGCCGGTATGCCTGACCCACTTTCCCCGACCGGCTTTCCAAAGCTCCCGGAGGACATGAATGGACACCTCGGCGACTTCGCCCGTTCCGGATTCATCAATTTCGCTGGCGGATGCTGCGGCAACACTCCAGAGCACATTGCCGAAATTGCCAAGGGCGTCCGCGACGTGGAACCTCGTAAACTCCCTGCCATTGATCCACTCCTCCGCCTATCAGGGACCGAGCACTACAATCACACCGACGACAAAAACTTCCTCATGATCGGGGAGCGCACCAACGTCGCCGGTTCGCCTCGCTTCCGGAAACTCGTTCAGGAAGGAAAGCTCGAAGACGCTCTCGCCGTGGCCCGTCAACAAGTCGACAACGGCGCGCCGGTGATCGATATCTGCTTCGACGACGGGCTCATCGACGGTGTCGACATGATGACCCGCTTCCTCAACCTAGTGCAGTCCGAACCCGACATCACGAAGGTTCCCATTACTGTCGATTCCTCAAAATGGGAAATCATCCAGGCCGGACTGAAGTGCCTCCAAGGCAAAGGCATTGTTAACTCGATCTCTCTCAAAGAAGGAGAAGAAGCCTTCAAGAAAAACGCCCGGACCATCATGAAGTTCGGCGCCGCCGCCGTGGTGATGGCCTTCGACGAAAATGGTCAGGCCGCCACCTACGAAGACAAAATCAAAATCTGCGAACGAGCCTATCGCTGCCTCGTCGACGAAGTCGGCTTTCCGCCTCAAGACATTATCTTTGACCCCAACATCCTCACCGTCGCCACAGGCATCGAGGAGCATAACACATACGCCCTCGATTTCTTCAAGGCCACCAAGTGGATTAAAAACAATCTCCCCCACGCCAAAGTCTCGGGTGGTGTTTCCAATGTTTCCTTCTCTTTCCGGGGAAACAACAAGGTCCGCGAGGCCATGCACTCCGCCTTCCTCTACCACGCCGGTCAGGCCGGAATGGACATGGGTATCGTCAACGCCGGGATGCTCGAAGTCTACGACGAAGTCCCCAAGAACCTCCTCAAGGCTGTCGAGGACGTCCTCCTCAACACCGACGACGGAGCCACCGAACGCCTCCTTGACCTCGCCGAGGAATTCAAGGGACAGGGTGGCAAGAAGCAAGAAGAAGATCTTTCCTGGCGGGAAAACACCGTCGAGAAACGACTCGAACATGCTCTTCTCAAAGGCATCGACAAGTTCATCGACGGAGACACCGAGGAAGCTCTCGAAAAATACAAGAAGCCTCTCACCGTCATCGAAGGCCCACTCATGGACGGCATGTCCATCGTAGGCGACCTCTTCGGCGCCGGAAAAATGTTCCTCCCGCAGGTTGTTAAATCAGCCCGCGTCATGAAAAAATCCGTCGCTTGGCTTGAGCCTCTGATGGAGAAGGAAAAAGAGGAACGTGTCATGGCCAAAGCCCAAGAACTCCAGACC
>NHEN01000010.1 GCA_002172625.1 Verrucomicrobiaceae bacterium TMED86
GTGAGCGGCACCTATGATCTCACCGGAATTGGTCCGACGCGCTACCTTGGTATTCAGATTTTAAGCAACCATGGGGGGAATCGCGTGGGATTTGCACATGTGGTGCTCCTTTCCGCCGCGGGGCCAGCGCAGGGGCTTGAGATCGTTGAGATCGATGTCTCGGAATATGCGGCAGACCGGATTGGAATCACCTGGCGTTCCCGGCCGGGACAGATGTACGGATTGAACGTATCGTCCGACCTCACGAACTGGCTCGAGGTGTCCGACAATCTGATCGGGGAGGCTGGCCAAGAAACGACCACTTTCGTGGATGTGGATTCTGGCGGAGCCGGAACTCCGGCGATTTCAGAGCAACCGCGGCGATATTACCAGATTTTCGAGATCTCGAACTAGGGACAGCGCGGTGTAAGACTGAGAGGAATTTGCTCTTGGGGGAAAGCTCGCTGAAACCGGAGATTTGGGGGCGGCCAATGGGGAGAGAGACTGGTGATCTAAGTTGCATGGATCGCTGCCCAAGGACGAGGTTGCACTGAACCATGGTTCCTGCACGGGGAGAGATGTGCTCCTGAAGCCATTAATGACGGTTCTTCCAGACTGAGCGCCGGTTCTCAGTCGTCATAGGGGCGTCGGAAACTTTAATTACTTTGTCGGTGTCCAAGTCTTTGAGGACGAGATTTACGGAACTACCTACCGTCTTGCCCATTCCAGATAACACTTCTACCAAGTCTTCGGCGAATCGCTTTTCCCATCGAGCAGCATAGGTTTTGTGGCAAAACTTTAAGATCTGAATGGCTGGAAGTCCATCGATGCTTATCAGTTCATATCGCTTACCTGAAAAAACCACCACAGCGTTGTCATCGTGGCAGGAAACTTTGGTGAACGGAGACAACTTTGGAAAGGGTTCTCCAGCAGGTTTTGTTTCAGACCCAACTGCTCCCGCATCGCTGCCGGTTGCGCCGTTATCACTTGGAGAGGATTCTCCAGAGGGTTTGGTTTCAGACTCAACTGTTACCGTATCGTTGCCGGCAGCGCCGTTATCACTGGATTCCGTCTTTTCCCCGCACCCGACGAGCGCGAAGGTGCCAAGTAGTGTTACTAACTTCCTCATCATCCCTGAATCCTATTTCCTGAGTCGTGATACACAATTACAAAGCGCAACCCCCGCCGAAGAGGCCGATCAAATTTTCTCAGCACCGTATTATATATCGATCAACCCATCCAAAAAGCCGTAGCCCACCGGCGGCGTGTTTCCCCATTCAGCGAGATCCACCGAGGATAATTCAGCAATAGAGAGGAGGTAACATCCATCGGGAAATCGCCCTCGTCCAACCTACACACCCTTCACCGAGATCCCTGACTGCCTGTCCGACTGACTGACAGGACATTGTTCTTGGCGGGAAAGGGTAAGAGTCGCATTGGACTGGGGCGGGGGGTGAAAAGGGGTTAGTGACTACAAAAGCCTCATAATTGATGAACGTTAATGAAATCTACGACACGCCGGGAAAGTGATTCACATACTTGATCTTAAAATCAGGGAAATGGTTAACGATCTGAATCTTATAATCCGGGAAACTGGTGACGATTTTCCAAAGGCCCGGTTTGTTGGCGAAATGCCTGACTTTTTTGACTTTCAGATCCGAGAAATGATTCACCACCTTGACTTTATAGTCGGGAAAGCTGCGCACGAATTGGATGCGCCCGTGAATTTGTGAGAGATCGATATTTTTTCCTGCCATGTAGATCCGACGCTCAAGCATGCCGGTTTATTCAATTCCACCAAAGATTGATCGCCAGGATATTATCTCTGGCGGGAAAGGCTTGAGGACGTATTGGGCCGGGGCGGAGGGGGTGAATAGAGGGGTGACCATTTGCGATTTCAACGAACCTGAAGAAAATCCTACGAAATACCCAGATTCATCAGAACCAGCTCAGGGGTTAATCATCGTGAAATTTAAAGGACTTCCAATAGAGAATCGCCTGAAAGAGAGATGGGGGGAATCAGTGAAGATAAACACATCGCCATTTTGATGAGCAAAACCATCAATCACTGATACAGAAGATTCAGAAAAAGATCTCAGATTTTTATCTAACAGAAAATACTCCCTCTCTGGAAAAAATACACCTGATAAAATGATGGATGACTAGGAAAACCCATCTATAAAACAAAAAAAATTACGCATATGTATTAACTCAAAATAGCTTAATGGCAAGATAGCGTATAAAGATGGATGACCAAAAAACTTCATCAGAAATGAAGTCTCAATCCATATTAAATTTACTCTCAAAAATAAATTCTCCACCGCATTTACGCCTTAGCTCAAGTGGTTACCTCCACACTTTTCTCATTCACATTTAGAAGAAACTTCCTAAAAGACACGAGAGATAATCTGCCTGCCAGACTGGCCAAGATGCCCGGATTTTTCCTTATTTGTCAGGAGGTAGCGGGAAGAACGGCCTGCACTGACCTCAGGAATTGGACATGGAGTTCTCTGAAAAACTCGCGTAACAGAGAACAGCTTAATCATGCAGAGCTCGGGCTAAGTATTCCTCGGGCTGATCAGGTGCTGCATCCGGTAAAGGTGAAAATTAAACAGCCTTATACATATAACATTGAGTAAACTCTTATACATCTTGCAAATATTACTATAATCGTTTTTGTCCGCTGAATGTAAATGAGTTATAGGTGATCTAAACGGTAAACACCTTGACTTTATAGGACTATTTCTTCTAAATTTATTGAAGTGAATGCATGAAAACTTTCAATAAACTTACTTTCATTTTTCTTTGTTCTCTCTTCGATCAGGTCAGCGCCATCGTCGATGAAAACAACAATGGAGTGAGTGATATTTGGGAGCAAAAATATAGCGCTTCTGCCTTGGTCGCTGATCCTGAAATGCGAGCGAAGGATTCTGATTATGATGGATGCCCGAATATTTTGGAAGCTCATGCGGGAACTGATCCATTAGATCCCTCCTCCAGCCCTAAGATCAACATCTTAAGTATAGAAGGTAACAGTGTCTCAGTGAGATACCCTACAGAAATCGGGAAAAGGTATCGAATGTTTGTCTCATCTACTTTGGGTTCTAATGTGAGTTGGAGGGGGATTGGTAGTGCTGAGCTTGCCAGCACCACTTCGAAGGCCGTCGTATTGACCGATCAGACTTTAGGCACTGCCTTTTACCGACTGGAGATCACAGATGAAGACTCTGACATTGATGGTCTAACAGACTGGGAAGAACAGCAATTAGATGGCTTTGATCCGCAAAACAGAAATTCATTTGCTGACGAGGAACATGATGCAGCGGTGGTCGCGGCTCAACAACAACAGCGAAATAGTCTGACGATCTCCCAATCCGGCGGTGATGCCTACGAGAAAGAGAATACCAACTCTAAATTCATCATAACCAGAGCAAACGCATCAGCTGCCCCACTCACCGTGTTTTATGACCTCAGTGGCCATGCAGACCCTTCAAAAGGCTCTGCATCAACAGATGATTACGTTTTAAAGGATTCCAATGGAGATGTATTACCAAGTGGATTTATTTGCATTCCTGGTGGGATGAATTCGGTAGAAATCACAGTTGATCCTGAGCTAGACACTGAACAAGAAGTTCCTGAAACCCTCACTTGTACACTCACAAACACTAATAAGAGCGCAGCGATCAGAATTTGTGATGCCGAGAATACCAAGGCCAATCGGCGTCTATTTGTGGCGAGATTAAATCCAGTATCTGGGACAAAATCAACAGGATCCGGAGTGGCAGCCATGCTACTACGAGGCGATAATGAAGTTGGCTTCGTGACAATGAGTTTCTCCGGATTAGAAGGTGTCCAAACTGGAGCACATCTTCAGTATGCTAATGTAGATACCCAGACAAACCTTGATTCATTACCCGGTGGGCAATTGTCTAATCATCCCTGTGCTCTGTCTGCAGCCCAATTCCTCTCTACGGATCAACAAGTTTTAGAAGCCTTACTCCTAGGCTCAATTTTGATGAATGTTGAGTCTGATAAAAATATTAATGGAGACATCAGAGGCGTCTTTGTGCCCTCCAGTGGATCAGAAGTATTCGTTGCTCCAGCACCTGCCCCGGCGGTAGAGTCGCTCACCAATGGTGATTTAGACCGCGATATCATAAGATTCTTAACGCAATCAACCTTCGGAGCTACTCCAGAGAGCTTTCACGCACTCAAAACAATGGTTGCCAATCATGGTGGGGATAGGATGGCGGCATTCTCAGCCTATATCGATAGCAACCTCGGCTTGAATTCCGTGACACCAATACCCTCTCCATCTCTCGAGGTAATGGTGTATGCGGCAGATGCTCAGGAGAAATATCTGGCAAGCATCGAAGGCTCTCCAGACTACAAGGCGTACTACAATCACGGCAGACATAACCGACGTCGGGGCTGGTGGACAATGACCCAAGGGGCACAAGATCAAATTCGACAGAGAGCAGGCTTTGCGCTCTCAGAGATCTTTGTTGTTTCTGGTGGAGAAAGTGTGATCAATAACCGCCAATATGGAATGGCCAATTACTATGACATGCTGAATACAGGGGCCTCTGGAACCTATCGAGACCTGATCGGAAATATTTCCAGGCACCCCGTGATGGGGCAGTATCTCTCGGCCTTGCGAAATGCGAAGTCTGACGGAGTCGTATCTCCAGATGAAAACTACGCTCGTGAAATCATGCAATTATTCTCAATCGGCCTCGTGCATCTGCATGAGGATGGTTCGCTCAAACTTTCATCTGCTGGACTTCCTATCCCTACTTATGATCAAGATGACATCTCTGAGTTGGCGAGAGTATTTACCGGCTGGTCATTCTCAGTGCTGAACTCCCTCAACAGATCATCAACAATCGTCCCGAATACCAACTTCAACTACAACCTAGGCAGGGCTTATACCTATCAAGACCAGTGGACAAACCCGATGAAAAACTTCTCCGCTTATCATGACACCGATGCCAAAGACATGCCCACCCTGGGTCTTGCTATTTCATCTGGAGGCACTGGCGATCAGGATCTTGATAAAGTGTTAGATTATCTAGGTAAATACGATTCTCCAAAAGCCCCTTACACTAACCACCAAACAACAGCGCCATTCATCATAAGAAGATTAATTCAACGTTTGGTGACCTCTAATCCCTCAAATGGCTACATCTACAGAGTCACTCAAGTCTGGAAAAATACCAATGGGCATTTAGGCCAAGTCATTAAGGCTATTTTGTTAGATTATGAAGCCCGTTCGCTTCAACCTACTTTAGCGGCATCTTATGGTAAGAAAAAAGAGCCTATCATTCATGTCTCTGCCATCATGAGGGCGCTGGGGACAAGGTCAGAAATTCCTTTAGCAGATCTCGCTGACACAACCAACCTCACAGCCTATGCATACTCCCCTATCAAGTATGCCATGATCACCGGGGAGTTGGCTAAATTTCCGGCAGGAACCACAAGATTTAGAATGGGAAATACAGATAGCTCTATCGGACAAACCCCCCTGCAGGCTCCATCTGTATTTAACTATTTCCTTCCTGACTACTCTCCATCTGGAAGCGTATCTACCAATGGCGTAAAGGCTCCTGAATTCCAAATTGCTACCGAGGTGAACGCGATTAATCACATCAACGTAATCCCCGCGCTATTTTCCACTCATGGTCGATCTGGTAGCGAAGTGCCAAATCAGAATGAAGCTAACCCTGCCCATAACCCCTATCACTATGGTAAATATGCAGACCACATGCAGCCTAACAGAGACCCTGCTAGCTCACACTTCATTCAGAAGTATCTCGCGATTATGGATACTAATGGAGATAATAAGGTAAACGATCTAGACACAACCTTTAATCAACCAGTGTTTCTCTATGCGGCCACTGCTGCTCTCGTTGATGAGCTGGACCTCTATCTCTCAGCGGGCACGATCAAGAATCGCTTTGGAGCTGGATATAACTACAAAACGCCTCGGGCTAATAACCCACGCGATCAAATCATAGAAGCAGTTGCCAAGACTTATCAGTTTTATGATGACGATGGAGTATCTGATCCTGAACATGCCAATTTTTCCACTCATGAGAAGAGACAGCTCACCATCCTCACTCAACGCCTCAAATACGCGGTTTATTTAATTGGCTCATCACCATACGGAATGATTCAGAGATAATTGATCTCCCCATATTTTACAGATGAAGAAACACACACAAGAACAACTCAACAGCCGCCGTGACTTCTTACGTCAATCAGCATGCGCATCCCTTGGTGTCACCGGATTAGTGAATGCTCTCGCGCAAATGAAACTCATGACCTCAGCATTAGCGCAAGGTGGACGCCCGGGGGGTCCATACAAGGCAATGGTATGTCTATTCATGCAGGGTGGAAATGACTCTAACAACATGATCGTCCCTATGGGTGACTCCAGCTCTGATGAGATGCGAATGGACTATGAGACGAACCGTGGAATTCTCGCCTTAGATCAAGCTAACCTTCACCCCATCATACTCCCTAACACCACTGCCTTTCAAAAACATTACAGCACAACAACCACCCCATCTCTCGGCTTCCACCCCAGTGCTCCAAAATTGGCTACTCTCTTCAATAGCGGTGACCTTGGCGTGGTGTGCAATGTTGGGACTCTCGCACACCCACTCCCCACACGAACCGATTACACCGATAACATTATCCCTCGTCCTACCCAGCTATTCTCACACTCGAACCAAACCACTCAATGGCAGTCGGCTTTATCGGATCAAAGCTTTAAAACTGGCTGGGGAGGAAGAGTCGCAGAGCTAATCAATGCTGCGCAGAACCCATCCTCAAACGTAGCCATGAATATTTCTTTAGCGGGTATCAACTCATTCCAGGTAGGACCTGCAGGAGGAATCGCCCAATATGTTGTTGGTAGCAATGGCGCCATCCCTCTTCGCGGCTTTAGTTCAGGATCTACCTCTGGAGGAGACTATTTACCCTATGGAAATGCTTACATGAACAAAAGTGATGCTTCAGGTGGATACAAGAAATCTAACCAAGGTCACCAAATGAAGGCATTTGACTCGATCATGAACCTCGCGAATGATCATCTCCTAGAGGATCATTACACTCAGGTCATCCGCGGTGCTCGTGAAAATGAAAGGCATATCGGTGCTGCGACATTGGGCTCGGCCTCACTGACGATGGATGATCCAGATAATCCTGGAACAGAGATCAACATCTTTGACCATCATTTTAAAAATGCCGACTCCAAGCTGGGGGATCAGCTAAAAATGATCGCTAGACTCATTGCTGGTAGAACTCACTTAGGCAATAATAGGCAGGTTTTCTTTTGTGAGATCCGTGGATTCGATACCCACCAGAACATGCTCGCCAGCCATGCTAATTTAATGGAAGAGCTATCCAATGCAATGGAAGCATTCAGGAACTGCCTCAAAGACCCATTGATGAATATCTTCGATAAGGTGACTACATTCACCGCTTCTGATTTTAACAGAACAATCACACCGAATGGAACAAGTAGGAGCGCAGGATCGGACCATGCCTGGGGCGGACACACACTCGTCATGGGTGGTGCTGTGAATGGCGGTGACTTATACGGACACTTCCCCGCGCTCAAGACAGGAACTGCGACGGGATCCATTGATTCCCACTCAACGCGTGGACGCTTAATCCCAGATACCTCGGTTGACCAATACTCCTATGTCCTCGCAGATTGGATGGGGGTAGACTCAAATTCAAAGGACCTTATATTCCCGAATTTGAATCGTTTCGACAACCCACTCAACGTCGCGAGCACGAACCTAGGTTTCTTGTAAGATGATGATGCGAACATGACTGCTACTCGCTCTGACAACAAGTTACAGCTTCGTAGCTACTCCAGCCCTCTCAAGGGAATACTTTTAAAGTCGATGAGGGAGTCGCCTTCATGATAGGGGAGGATGGTACCACAGACTATCTTTACTCTTTGCCTGACGCATCAGGCCCCCAGCTGGGTATCACCGGCTGCGATTTTCACGCCTCCGGCCATATTGGACTGTCCTTCTATTGTTCTTCCACGCGGAAGAAGAGTTTACTCAGGTCTTGGTTCCCGCCGGTAAGCACCAAGGTCACGGTGATTTGGGTGTCGTCAGCCGGGTTTTCATCTTCGGCTTCAGTGATGTCGTCATCGATGTCCATCTCCCAATCGATCATGTCGGTGGAGACTTTGACAATGTATGAGGTTGCCCGGGTTTTAGGCCACGTCAGGGTGACTTCGTTGGATTCGGGTGAGTAGACAATATCGGTGATGGCGAAGGGAGGCGCTGGAGATCCGGTTCCAACGGTGAGGAGTCCGGAGAGGGCGTAAACCGACTTGCTGTCGGTGTTGTTTCTTTGGAAGCGATTCCAGGTGCGTCCGGAGTTGTTTGCGTTGGTGTTACCATGGCTCGTTCTCAATTCGTCGGTGGTGTCGCCTGCGGGATTGACCGAACTTCCAAAGCCTCCTGTCCAAACGTCCGGGCCATGAATGTTTGCTGTATCTCCAAGGCCAAATTGATCGAGGAAGGGCGAGAAGTTTACGTTTTGTGATGCGGCGACCTCGTTGCCGTCCGAGTCATTGTTGGTGCTCCCTGCGGCAAGTCGAAGGGTGGTATCGCCATTAAAGGGATTGCTCCAGCCATTATAAATGTCAGCGTTATTCCGGGCGATGCAGGAAGTTCCATCCATCGCGTAGACCGGCACGCCCGCGCCTCCGAGAGCAGCGCCGTTGGTTCGATCGGTGGTCCCGGCGCGATCAACGGGGTTGCTGACCGGGGAGACTCCCTGAGCCATGGTAGCATCCGTGTTCACATACAACATCGCGGTCCAACCCGTAGAAGTCACAATGGATCCATTACCGAGAGGGCTCAGATTGGCTTGGGCGGTTGCGAAGTCGTCGTAAACGCTAGGATCATTGGATGTCGCATTGATTTTGCCAGCCGTGTGAAAGGCGAGTCGGTATTGGTCTCCCTCTGCCCAAGCGACGCCTGTGTTGGGATTAATACCGCCATTGGCGGTCACATCCAGAATTCCGTATTGGCCGGCGAGTTGTGCGGAGGCGGGAGAGAGGCTGGCAATGGCAAGCGCGGCGAGGCATGCTGCTTTGTTGGTTGTAGCGAGAATTTTCATGTCAATCAGTAGTTTGAGAAAAGGTTTTAGATAAGGTCCTAAAAAAACGGCGGTTCGGGTTCTTTTCCCAAGCCGCCGCTTTGATTTTAGATAGAATTTATGAAGGGGCGCTTACTTTCTGCTACGACGCAGGAGGAACAAGCATCCGAGGCCTCCAAGGAGCACAGAAGAAGGCTCGGGAATGGCTTCTGTTACAGTGAGCAGTGGGGAGATGGCGTAGACTGATTTGGAGTCGGTGTTGTTTCTTTGGAAGCGATTCCATGTGCGACCTGAAGAGTTCGCATTGGAGTTGCCGTGGCTCGTTCTCACTTCATCCGTGGTATCGCCAGCAGCATTGACCACGGCTCCGTAACCTCCTGTCCAAGTAGCAGCAAA
>NHEN01000011.1 GCA_002172625.1 Verrucomicrobiaceae bacterium TMED86
CTCAGCCCTTCTTCCCCCCATAGCCCCTCTCTCCCCTTGGTCTCCGCGATCTTCCCGCCAAAAGCAAATTCCTAACAGTAGGGTGAATCATTGCCATGAGGAATGCCCGCCCCCTTTACAGGGGACGGACTTACACACAACAACAACAACTGACTCGTTCTCAATCCATCATAAGCACCGGAGGAGATTGTAAGAGCTAGTAAGAGCGATCGAGTGAGACAGCTTCATTTCCTCATGCGTGCTAGCGGCAGGATTTGTGTCACTTTTTATTGCGAGCAGAATCCTCCAAACTGATCCCCGTATCCTGATTCCCGATTCATTGTGAGCGAAACAGGGTTCGCTCTGAACGGTCTATCCGGTTTCAAGTTTCCCCTGCCTCCGAGCATGTGGTAGGGCTAGCGCATGCTGAAACCGCTTCAAGCCCTTCTTGCGATCCTTTTTTTGCGATCCTTGTCTGTGCATTCCTGCCCCTCCACGCTGCCAGTCTGGATGACCTGACATACACCACGACTAACGGAGAAGTCACCATCAACGATTATGATACTGCTGCCACTGGCAAGCTAGTCATTCCGAACACGATTGAGGGAAATCCTGTCACCAGCATCAGGGATACTGCCCTCGGATCCTGTCCTGGCCTGACAAGCATCACCATCACATTGGCCAATGAGTTCCAAACGATTACTCCGCTTACAAAACCACCAAATATGAAATTAAAACTACTCGTTCTCGGGCTTGCGATTCCCGCTGCGGCAAATGCAGCAACCAACGTAACAATCCAGAACTTCAGCGGAGTCTCATCTGGAAATCCAATTGTTGATAACGCCGGTACTCCCATCGACAACTCACTGTCAAGTTGGGCGGTTGGAACTTTCGAGACCGCTTTTGCAGCTGGTCTTTCGGGTTTGGACACAGTAACAGATGATCAGGCTGTGATTGATGCGTTCACACAGTCAGGTGCAGATGGGGCTCTGAGTATTAACGGATTGTTCAACGGCACCGTTGATTCTGATAGTGGAAACGCAAATGCCGGTGAAGCACTTTATGCCTTGGTGACATACAATGCAGCTGCTGGAGTTCAGGCTCTGGTTTTTGACCTTGGCCGTGCATTCCCAACTCAGGATGGTGCTGGTAATGCAAGTGTTGATTTGGGGCGCCTTCTTGGCCCAGATGACGTGGCATTCGGAAACACTAATTTCGTGCCTGTTGATACAAGCACCCTTCCTGCTCCGTTTGCAGGATTCGTAGACGGTATCACTTTTGATACTGGCACTGTCATTTCTGAGCCACCAACCGGACCGCCCACAGGATATTACGATCCCGCAGAAGGACTCACAGGTACGGCCCTCAAACAAGCTCTTCATGAGATCATTGATGACCACATCGTCATCTCATACAGCACGACTGACGAATTCATGAGAGTCATCGATGAAGATCCTCAAAACTCGGCAAACGTCGGATTAATTTATTCCAACTTCTCTATGTCCAAGGGTGCGCTTGGCTCATCCGGCGCATCAGTGTGGAACCGCGAACATCTTTGGCCCCGATCCTACGGCGTCGATTCAAGCGGACCCGACAACTCCGACATGCACAATCTGTATCCGTGCAACGCTTCGGTATATTCGTCTCGTAGTAACAAATATTACGACGAGACCACGCTGCCGAGCACGGTGAATTCTGTTTCTCCCGAAAACACTTTTGATTCGGACTCCTGGGAGCCTGCCGATAGCGATAAGGGCATTGTTGCCAGAGCAGTTCTTTACATGGCTGTGCGATACGAAGGTGATGAATCAGCCACCTCCGATCTTGAGTTGAGCGACTCCCCGAATTCAACGGCACAATTGATGGGGAAGCTGGCGACGATACTCGATTGGAATCGAAAATTTCCTCCTTCATCGGCTGAAAAAAATCGCAACGATGCCATCTACACTGGAGTCAATACGACCGCAGGCTTCTTGCGCCAGGGTAATCGAAACCCATTTATTGATTATCCTCAACTTGCTGATGCCATCTTTCTGAGCGGCGATGTTCTCACCTTTGGAAAATGGCAAATCCAGAACTTCAGCTTCCCTCAGATCGAGGCCGGGTTAGCCACTGGGGCACTCGCGGACCCAGACAATGACGGGAGAAATAATCTTGTTGAATTTGTCGCAAATTCGAATCCGCTATCCTCTCAGAGTAGGCCTTTTTACAGCGTGATGCAGGCTGGAGGCAACATCTTGCTCAATTACCGCATCGTCAACAATCTCAGCCTCTCAGGTTATAGTGCCGAATGGGAGATCAGCCCCGACTTGGAATCTTGGGCGAGCCCTTTAAATGCCCCCGTCGTCGAAAGTGACGAGGGGGCGACATCGCTGGAATCTCTAACGATCTCGGCGACTGGAAACGAACTCTTCTGGCGTTTGAAAGTGAGTTCTGCTTCGCCTTAGACCCAAGACCGGCTTTGGTCTGTGACCTATGATCAGAGCCGCAACGCAACCAGATGAGCACTCTCTAGACTGACTGCCGACAGCAAATTCCTGGCAGTCAGTTGGCATTAAAACTGCATGTGGACGTAAATATTTAATGTGCCTGGTTGTTACTCCCTTTCTCCCCCTGTCCTCCGCCCAACCCGGGTTTCCGCGGCCTTTCCGCCAAAAGCAAATTCCTAGCAGCCAGCTTTTATGAAAATTCACCTTAGTTTATCATTATTTTTTACGGTAACTTCTTTTACATTTGGCCAAACCACAGGACCAACAGAGGCACCCGCACTAAACATTGCAATTGTAGATGAAAATGTTGAGCTTCATTGGGATGATACACACTCCTTTGATTTACATGTCTCTCCAAACTTATCTGATTGGACAAATACAAATGTAAATACTAGCCCCTACTCCACAACAGGACTGAATGTAAATGAGTTCTATAAACTTGTTGAATCTGCACCAAAGCCAGATACTTCTGCACCAATAATCACCCTAAATGGTGACTCTACTATCAATTTACTTCTCGGTGAACCTTATTACGTAGAGCGAGGTGCAACTGCTTTTGATGAGATTGATGGCAAGGTAGGAGTAAACGTATCTGGGGTTGTTTACACTTCCAGACCTCAAGATAGCCCATTTACAATTACCTACACTGCAACTGATGCTGCTGGCAATACCTCTACTGCTACGAGAACAGTAAGGATAGTAGAGCCGACTTGGTCTCAACTCGGTGATGATATTGATGGAGAAGCGGCTGAAGATAATGCATTAAGTTATACAGGGAGAGTATCGCTCTCGACCGATGGTACAAGAGTTGCAATCAGTGCGCCTTTAAACGATGGCAACGGTGATAATTCTGGCCATGTTCGCGTATACGAATGGTCTGGTGCTACATGGACCCAACTCGGCGATGATCTTGATGGAGATCAGGGCTCAAGATCAGGGGACTCCGTATCGCTCTCAAGCGATGGCACAAGAGTTGCGATCGGCACGGAACTTGCCAGTTTCAACGGAACCTTCGCTTTGGGCCGTGTTCGGGTCTATGAGTGGGGCAATGATACATGGACCCAACTCGGTGGTGATATTTATGGGGAAGCTTCACAAGATGATTCAGGGAGTTCCGTATCACTTTCGAGCGATGGAACGAGAATTGCAATCGGTGCTGAAGGAAATGGTGGCAACGGTTTCTTATCCGGCCATGTTCGGGTCTATGAGTGGGGCAATGATACATGGACCCAAATCGGACAAGATATCGATGGGGAGAAGCGATATCATTATTCAGGGCGATCTGTATCGCTCTCAAGCGATGGCACAAGAGTTGCGATCGGTGCGCCCGGAGGATTTAACGGATTTTACAGCTCTGGCGAAGTCCGTATCTTTGAATTGATCAATAATATATGGACCCAAATCGGTCAAGTTATCGATGGGGAAGCGCCGGGAGATGATTCAGGGATGTCCATATCGCTCTCGAGCGATGGTACGAGAGTTGCAATCGGTGCGCCTGGAAACGATGGAGAAGATGGTTTATTCGGTGGCACAACTGTAAACAGTGGCCATGTTCGGGTCTATGAGTTTAGCAATGAAACATGGACCCAAGGTGGTGTGGTGATATATGGAAAATGGACCCAAATCGGTCAAGATATCGACGGGGAAGCAAGAGAAGATTTTTCAGGGAACGTGTCGCTCTCAAGCGATGGTACGAGACTTGCCATCGGTGCGCGTGGAAACGATGGAGGAGGTAACAACTCTGGCCATGTTCGGGTATATGAGTGGGATAATGGTACATGGACCCAACTCAAGCTGGATATTGATGGAGAGGCAGCAGAGGATTCTTCAGGGGTCGTATCGCTTTCGGGCGATGGCACGAGAGTTGCGATCGGTGCACCTTTGAACGATGGAGATGATCAGAGTAATGCCGTGAATGAACCTGGTGAAAACTATGGCCATGTCCGAGTATACGAATTGCCAGAAGAGATGAAAATTAAAGAAAGCGACCTTTTCACAATTAGCCCTAATTCATCTTGGCCAAATGTCATATCGCTAACAGAAACTGCCAATGGAGCATCGAGTCAATTAGAACAAAAACTAATGATTAATGTGGTTGAGCTGCCCGTTGGAGGTGCTGACTACCGAATCCTTAGAAATGGGCCTAACGGGAGGTGGATTTTCACGACCGGTGCGCTTACATTAGGATTAAATGTAATCACTGCTCCACCCGATACATTTAATCGCGCGGTTAGGGTTCAGTTTAGTATTGGAACAGTGCAATTTAATACTCTTGCCGTACAATCAGTGCTAAGTAATGGATACGTACTCAGAGGAAGTCTGCTTTTCCCTAAGGAATAATACACCCCCCTTTCTCTCCCATGTATACCGCCAAAGCCAGGTTCCGCGACCTTCCCGCCCAAAGCAAATTCCTAGGAATTTCCTAGCAATCAGTTCGCCCTAAAAACTCGTTGCACCCCCTGCGTAATGAGACACCCTCAGGCATGTCAAAGTTTTCGTTAGGATTCAGTCAATTATTACTAACTCCTCTCATCCTAGTTGTTCATCTCTCGACTCTGGATGCGGCCGAAGTTTCCCACGCACTGGAGAACCTTGAAAGCAGCGGAGTCTGGATGACTCCTTTGAGCGATAGGCAAAGAGAGCCAGACTTGAACCTACGAGCTACCGTCTGGTTTGAAAAACAATGGCTTGGAGATGGAGAAGCCTATGAGCGACGCGCCAAGGAATTCTCTGCCAGTAAGCGTCGCGAATTACGCCTCCGAGTGATCGCCGCCCTTCAAGCCGGGAGCCAAGAGGCCCACGCGAATGCCTCCACCGAAATTGGGAGGCTGCTCTCACGGGGAAGCATTAGTGACTTCGAAACACACTGGATTATCAACGGCTTTTCTTGCTCTCTGAAAAGCGAAGATCTCCCCCTTCTTAAAACGATTCCAGGCGTTCGGAAAATCTTCATTCAACCTGTTAGAATTCAGCCCAGATCCAAGTTACCGAAAAATGAGTCTCAACCTACCTTGCCCTTACCAGAAAAGCCGTCCTTACAAAACTTCCCTTGGTATATCGAGAAATTGAAAGCTGATCAGGTCTGGAAGGAATTTGGTCTGGCCGGACAAGGAATTCTGAACGTCATTCACGATCAGAACTTCATTTTCTCGGATCACTTGCGGCGCAATGTCTATCGCAATCCCGGAGAGATTCCCGACAACGGAGTGGACGACGACGGCAACGGCTACATCGATGATGTCCATGGCTACAACTTCGACCGCCAGTCGGCTGACCTCTACACCCTCCCTCTCGCCCACACCCCCAACCCCAGGAACCGCTCCATTCTGCACGGCACCAGCTGTGCCACTATTGTCAGCGGCGCGCAATCCCTGTCCGGCGGCCCTCAGTTCGGAGTTGCCCCCCTCAGTCGCTGGGCTGGAGTGATTAATCGCGGAGGCATCGAACGCTCAGTTGAGTGGGCTATTGAACAAGGCGCCGATACCTACAGCATGAGCTTCTCGCGCGACTACCATGGAGACTACCAATCGCACTGGCGCAAGGTGATGGAGCACGGTTCTTTCTGCGGTGTCTACTTCGTTTCTGGGGCTGGTAACCGCCGCCGCGAAGCGGAAGAACCTTTCCGCATGAATATTCCACAAAGTATTCCCAAAGCCGTCTTTGCCGCTGCTGGTATTCAGCGCAACCTCGGCAAGACCAGTTTCTCCTGCGTTGGTCCGGTCAAATGGGACACTGAACACTATCAAGACGGCGTGGTCCAAAAGCCGGAAGTCTGTGCTTTCAATTTTAAAGTCCCCTGCCTTTACCCGAACGGTAAAGTTGTCCCCGATTTACTGAATGGTAATTCCTATGCTGGCCCCATGTTTTGCGGGGCCATTTCCCTCATGCTATCCGCTGACCCTGATCTTCTCCCCTGGGACTTGCATGAAATTATCACCAGCACCGCTACTGATGTTGGCCCCGATGGGCTGGACTACGAAACGGGTCACGGCCTCATCAACTGTTATGCTGCGGTCTCCGAAGTGCTGCGGCGAAAAAACTGACCGGACGTAAATGTCAGGCGTAAGGAGGGAAGGTTTGCGAAAAAGGGGTTAGCAGGTTGCCGTAGCACGCGAATCAGTGGTCGCTAAAGATAATGTCCGGTTTTCTTATTGCTTTTTCTTTTTGGAAAAGTGGATTGCTCCGATGTCCCATGGACCGGTTTTTGGCAGTGGGTTGCCGGCGAAATCTCTTTCGTAATGCTGTCTCAGGTTCAGCCCTTTTCCGCGGAGAGGACTATCCGTGCGGAGGCGGAAGTCTTTACCCTTAATGTCAACGAGTAGGGGGTTGCCATCGCTCTTCGTTCCGTCGACCTGCCAGAACCAGCAGTTCTTCGAGATGACGCGTTCTTTCTTTTTGTAGGGTCCGCCTTGGAAGCATCGTTTTGTTCCGACGTAGAGATTGTTGCGGAAGGTAATCCCATCGAATGCAGTGTAGACAATGTCGTACATGTTCGAGCCGAATCCTTCTGTGCGGATCACGGTGTTATTATCGAAAGTCGTGTTGATGCAGGGCGCGTGCATATAAACGAAGCTCTGGCCATCGTAACTGACGTTGAAGGCGATGCGAAGGTTGTAAACCTTCTGGACGAATGGATTGTAGTCAGCCTTCCAGCTTGATTCAAAGAAGCCGGCGTTTCCTTCAGTGTAGTTGTGGTGAATGTGGACGTTCTTCTTATGATACCGACCGTCATCCAGTTCGATTGCACCGCCGTCAGATCCATATGGGCTGCTGATGGTCAGGTAGTTCTTGATGGTGTTGTAGGAAACTTCTTGGTTTCCGATCCCAAGCTGAATCCCCATTGGTCCCCACCCACCTTTGGCGCCAGGCTTCGTCCACAGTGGGTGACTCGGGCCGTCCATGGTGTTCTTAGTAATGAGTGTGAATTCGCCCGTCGACTGGATACCTTTGGTGCACTTGGTAAAGGTGTTCTCGCGAATGACGTTGTGCTTGGCGCCGAACATGTTGAAGACTGCCCCCATCTTAAAGATGCTCTGTAGCCGGCCCGCGTTCTTGGTCGGTGGCGTGTCGTGGAAGTGGAGTTTCTCGACGATTATGTAGCTACCCGAGATGCGAATGCAGTTACCATTCATATTCAGGTCGTTTGGGTTGGTAAACCGGGGCGCCTCACCTTTACCGTAAGCTGTCAACGTGATCGGCTTCTCCATCGTGCCCGACTCCGTGATATGGATAGGCCCGTTGAACTGCGATCCACACTTGAACATGACGACGTCGCCGGGCTTGAGTTCCGCCTCCTGTACCATGGTATGCGATTTCCACGGCTGGGCCTCAGAACGAGCTTTATTCCCATCATTACCGTTCTTGGAATCCACGTAGTAAGTCGACGCAACGACAGTTCCCAAGAGTAACTGGGAGATTAGCAATATTAGATTGAGTGCTTGTCTATTCATCCAATTGGAGAGATGGGTTCGGAAGGATTTGTTCTTCGTCTATTCCGTGAACTGAAACAACAACCCCCTTTCTCCCCCATGTAAACCGCCAAACCCTAGTTTCCGCGACCTTCCGCCAAAAGAAAATTCCTAGCAGTCGATTCGGTGTTCGGGAATGGGGTTGGCTTCGAACGCTCTATCCGGTTTCGAGTTTCCCCTGCCTCCGAGCATGTGGTAGGGCTTGTGCATCATGAAAACGCTCCAAGCCCTTCTTGCGCTCTTTGCATTAGCATTCCTGCCTCTCCACGCTGCCAGTCTAGATGACCTCACTTACACCACGACCGACGGAAAAGTCACCATTACCGATTGTAGGTTTGCCGCTACCGGCGAGCTAGTCATTCCGGCTACCATTGAAGGAAATCCTGTCACCAGCATCGGGGACAGCGCCTTCGCAGAATGCACCAACCTGACGAGCATCACGATTCCTGAGAGTGTAAATAGTATCGGGAATCTTGTCTTCGTCAGCTGCAGGAGTTTAGAGTCAATTAATGTTATCAACTCGAATCTCAATTTCAGGGACGTAAATGGAGTTTTATTCGATGCGGAGATGGAAACCCTTCTTCGTTACCCTGCCGGTAAGAAAGATCTCTCTTACAATATACCTGATAGCGTCACCAGCATCGGGGTAGATGCCTTCGCGGACTGCGCCAACCTGACGAGCATCACGATTCCTGATAGCGTTACCAGCATCGATGATTATGCTTTCTACGAATGCAGAAGCCTTACGAGCATCACGATTCCTGATAGCGTTACCAGCATCGATGATTATGCTTTCTACGAATGCAGAAGCCTTACGAGCATCACGA
>NHEN01000012.1 GCA_002172625.1 Verrucomicrobiaceae bacterium TMED86
CACAGGCTAATTGAATGACGACGATCCTCGATGTTTTAGAGAAAGGAGCCCAATTCCTGGAAAATAAGGGCATCAAGGACGCCCGGCTCAATATGGAGCTTCTCGTAGCCCACGAACTGGGATTGAAGCGGATGGACCTCTATCTCCGCTTCGACCAGCCGCTCGAAGAAACACAAATTATTCAATTACGAAAAAAACTGAAATTAAGAGCTCAAAACACTCCCATTCAACACTTAAACGGA
The DNA here is from genome assembly GCA_002172625.1 of Verrucomicrobiaceae bacterium TMED86. GTDB lineage: Bacteria > Verrucomicrobiota > Verrucomicrobiia > Verrucomicrobiales > Akkermansiaceae > SW10. Next base: position 243 of record NHEN01000012.1, read on the forward strand.
AATGTGATCTTCCATCATCTCGATTTTCAGTGTGACCCCCGGGCATTGATCCCCCGCCCAGAAACCGAAGAGCTCGTCGAGATCGCTCTTGGGCTCGATTTCCCCAAACCCGCGCGGATCCTCGACCTGGGATGCGGCTCAGGCGTCCTCGGGCTGAGCATTGTGAATAAGCTAGGAGCAAGTTGTGAACAACTCGTTTTGGCGGACTTATCCACAGATGCTCTCAGTCTCTCAAGGGAGAACGCCGAGACTCACGAGATCCCAGCCGAGTTCATACAGAGTGATCTTTTCAACGAAATCACCGGAGTCTTCGACCTGATCGTCGCCAATCTCCCCTACATTCCTGAAACCGAGCGGGATTCCCTCGAGCCAGAGGTGCTGCACGATCCGGAATTGGCTCTTTTCAGTGGCGAAGACGGACTTGATCTCTTGCGACGCTTTTCCAGCGAATGCCTCAATTATCTCAGCCCCAAGGGAGTCGTTGCACTGGAAGTGGGGCATCAGCAGGGCGAGGTAGTTGCCGAACTTCTGCGAAAGGCCGGACTGGACGACGTCGAAGTCCGGGAAGACCTGTGTGGAATCAAGCGCTTTCCACTTGCACGAAAGCCCTAAACCCGTCACCCAAACCCCCTCGCTAACACTGTTCTATGGATAAACTCATTGTTCATGGCGGCACTAAGCTTACCGGATCGATCAATATTTCCGGTTCCAAGAATGCCTCCCTCCCCATCCTCGCCGCTTCCTTGCTGACTGATCAGCAGGTGATCATCGAGCGCGTCCCCGATGTTTCCGACACCAACTACATGCTTCAAATCCTCAGCGCCCTGGGTTGCGAGGTTGAGCGTTACAGCGGCACTGTCAAAATCACCGCAGCCAATATTATTTCCGAAGCGCCCTATGAGATCGTGCGTAAGATGCGCGCCTCCATTTGCGTGATGGGCCCACTCATTGCCCGACTGGGACGAGCCAGCGTCTCGATGCCCGGCGGTTGCGTCATTGGGGACCGCCCCATCGATCTTCATTTAAAGGGTCTCAAAGCCATTGGAGCCAAGATCGACACCGAAGGCGGCAATATGATCATTGAGGCTGAGAGCGGCCTCAAGGGACGGCACGTAGACCTTCGCGGAAAGCACGGCCCCACCGTTCTCGGAACGGACAACCTCATGATGGCTGCGGTTCTTGCCCAAGGAACAACCATCATCGAATCCGCTGCCTGTGAACCCGAGGTCGTCGATCTTGCCGACTTCCTCAACAGCATGGGCGCCAAAATCACGGGGGCGGGAACCCGGCAAATCACTATCGAGGGAGTTACCTCACTCGGCGGAACCCATCATACCGTCATTCCCGACCGTATCGAAGCAGGAACGTTCATGGTCGCCGGCTCAATGGCCAGCGAGAGGGGCATTATCCTCAATCGGGTCCGCAAGGATCAACTACTCGGCGCGACCGAGAAGCTCCGCGAATCTGGTCACCTCGTAAGATTCTCGGACTGCGGAACTTCCGTGAGCGTTTCCAGAGGTGACACCGCCAAGGGATGCCAAATCACCACCGCCCCCCACCCCGGATTCCCCACCGATATGCAGGCCCAATTCACCGCCCTGTTCGCGACCACTCCGGGTATCTCAATTGTGGAAGACACCATCTTCCCGCAGCGCTTTATGCATTGCGCCGAACTCAATCGCATGGGTGCGGACATCCAGGTCGATAATGGTCGCGCTATCATTCATGGTGTTACCGGTCTAAGTGCCGCCCCGGTGATGGCCTCCGATCTCCGCGCTTCAGCCGCGCTTGTTCTCGCAGCCTTGACTGCAGACGGTGTGACCGAAATCAATCGCCTCTACCATATCGATCGCGGCTACGAGATGATCGACGAAAAACTTCTTCAACTCGGCGCCAATGTTGAGCGCCAGCGTGGAAGCGCCTAACACTCTCAAGCAATGCCTGTCAGCCCATTCCAAGTCGCCATCGTCGGACGTCCCAACGTCGGGAAATCCGCGCTTTTTAACCGCCTTGTGGGACGTCGTATCGCCATCGTGCACGATATGCCCGGAGTCACGCGGGATCGTATTGCCGCGACTTGCACGGGCACCGAGTCTCCCTGTGAACTCATCGACACCGGTGGCATCGGGGCTTTCGATGACGACGGATTTGCCGATCAGGTCACCATCGAGGCTCGTATCGCGATGGACTCCGCTGATGCCATTATTTTCGTCGTTGACGCCCGCGCCGGGATCAACCCGATCGACGAGCAAGTCTCCAAACTCCTACGAAAGGCCAGCTCAAAAATTATTCTCGTTCTTAACAAAGCAGACAGCGCGGACCACGATGACGCTGGAAGTGATTTTGCCCGCCTTGGATTTGGCACCGGAATCCCCACTTCGGCCGAACATGGTCGAGGCATGGATACTCTTCTGGAATCCATCGACGAAAACCTCTCCCAACTCGAAGCGCGGGAACTAGAAGAATCCGACGAAGATCTCTCCGATGGACTTAAGATCGCAGTCGTCGGAAAACCCAACGCCGGAAAATCATCTCTCATCAACGCAATCCTTAAGGACGAGCGAACCATGGTTTCCAATGTCGCCGGAACAACCCGCGACGCCGTTGACATCCCTTACGTTTGGGAAGGCGAAAAACATAACCTCATCGACACCGCGGGACTCCGGAAACGCTCAAGCATGGCGGATTCAGTGGAAGTCTTTTCCGCGATGCGCAGTGAGCGATCAATTCGTCGCGCTGACATTTGCCTCTTGGTTGTCGATCTTGCCGAAGGCGTCGCCGCGCAGGATCGTAAGATCGCCCGGATGATTCAGGAGGAAAAGAAGCCCTGCCTGATCATCGCCAACAAGTTCGATCTCTATCATCCAGATGCTTCCAAATCGGCCCGTATCGAGAATGCCGAAGAACATATCCGCAACGAGCTCTTCTTCCTGAAATACGCTCCCTTTGTCTGTGTATCAGCCATGAAAGGCCACGCTATTCAGCACATCTTCAAAACAATCACCCGCATTCGTGATAATGCCCAGGAGGTCATTGGCACCGGCCAGCTCAACCGCCTCCTCCAGGACGCCTTCATCAAAAACCCTCCACCCGAGCACAAACGCCACCGCAAGCGCCTCAAGCTCTTCTACGCCACCACTGCCGTCAATGATCGCTACCAGAGTATCCCTGTCCCGGAATACGTGCTTTTCGTAAACAACAAGCAACTCGTGGTGGAATCCTTCGCGAATTACCTGACCAACATTATTCAGGAAAAACACCCCACTGACGGACTCCCCATTCCTTTGTCCTTCCGTTCCCGCTCTCAAAAGGACAGGGTCTAGGAAACGCCATGCCCCTGCTCGACGTCCAGAATCTCACCACTCGTTTCCATACCCGAAACGGCATCGTTCACGCCGTTGAGGATGTTTCCTTCTCACTCGAAAAAGGCCAATCTCTTGGCATCGTCGGCGAATCCGGCTCTGGAAAATCGGTCACCTGTTATTCTCTTCTCGGGCTCATCCCACAGCCTCCGGGGAAAATCCACTCGGGCAAAGCTCTCTTCGAGGGGACCGATCTTCTTCAAGCCAAGGACAAGGAACTCCGAAAGATTCGCGGAAAAAGAATATCGATGATCTTCCAGGATCCCATGACCTCGCTCAATCCCTACCTGAAGATCTCGAAGCAACTCACGGAACCGCTCGAGATTCACGAAGGAATCAAAGAGAAGGAAGCTCTCCACAAAGCGATCGACGCGCTCGCTGAAGTTGGGATTCCCGAACCAGAAAAGCGCATTAAGTCCTATCCCCACGAATTCTCCGGCGGAATGCGCCAACGCGTCATGATCGCCATGGCCCTCATCACCCGTCCGGAAATCCTCATTGCCGACGAACCGACGACCGCACTTGACGTGACGGTGCAAAAGCAAGTTCTCGATCTCATCAAAGACCGGCAGGAAAAACTTGGCACCGCCGTCATCCTTGTCACCCACGATCTCGCCGTCGTGTCGCAAAGCTGCGATCAGGTCAATGTCATGTATGCCGGACGGATCGTGGAATCCGCCGCCTCCGATGGCCTCTTTGCCAAACCCCGTCACGCCTACACCCGGGCGCTCCTGAAAAGCATTCCCTCAACCCACGAGAAAGGCGACAAGCTCTACACTATTCCGGGATTACCTCCCAATCTCTCCGAGCCTCCCAAGTCCTGCTCCTTTCAAGAGCGAAACACCTTGGGCGACGCCAGTCAGTGCCTCACTAAAGAAGCTCCCCAACTTTTCGAAGTCGCTCCAGAGCATCAGGTGCAAAACTGCCCCGGATGCCTCGCTTGATAGCGGATTAAGCCTCGCCAAAAAGACCGCCCACTCTGGGCATATCGGAGGCATTGCGAGCGACCTGGGACCGCAGGATCCGCCCATTTTTGACCAGGAAGGCACCCGGCATTTGGAGACCATCACCTCGGATCAAACCAACTCCGCATCCCCTGAAAAAGGCCACCGCACCCCGATACATCACTTGCGGACCAAAAAGGTCCCAAAACCCGCCTTTTCCTAAACCAAAGGCCCGATAAAGATCGCACCAGGGATCTGCAATCCTAGCCACTCCCTCGTTTCTCACATAAGGGAGCTCATCTCCTTCTTCGAGCATGTGAACCAAAACAAGCCGTGCTCCTTCTTCTTTTGATCGCGCATGCATTTCTTCAAGTCCCCGGAGGAACTGACGTGTAAAGGTGCAGCCAAAATGCCTGAGAAAGACGACCGCCAAAGTTCGCTCTTTCGAGGCCTCTACCAGCGATTCTCCGCTGGAGAGGCGAAATGACGACATTGCTACATCTTCACTCAAGGGCGCTCCATTGACCGGTCTTCCGACGGCAAGTCGCACCACCCCCCAAAGAATCATCGCGAAGGGAATCAACCAGATCACGTCATTGAAGAGGTTTATCCAACCCGCCTGCCAAGGGATCTCCCCTTGAAACGCCATGTAAAAGAAGCCAATTGGACCAAAAATCTTCCCTAAAAACCCAACCAGCACGATCGGCCAATGCTTGTAGGGCGCTCGCGAGGCGACGAGGTAGCCTATTCCATAGACCCCCACAATCATCCCGATACACTGCCAGAGAAATAAATACCGGGGCGCCTCCATCCCTGAAAGCCGAAACCACTCCCCCGGCCAGCCAATGACCCAAATTCCAAAGAGAATATTGTATACTCCCGCTAACTTGAGCACCGGGCCCATCCAATCTGGGGCCTGGCAGCTTCTTCCGGAGCACTCAATAGTCATGCGGTAGCTTACGCCTCATTCCAAATCCCGCAAGATACCTTAAATACTTATTTTTCGAGACTTGCGGGAGCGGCCATCCTGACTTTCACTCCGGCAATGAGTCACGGCGTCACCATCGCAGGAACAGGAAGCTATCTCCCTGAAAAAATTCTCACCAATGACGAACTCTCCAAGTTTGTCGACACTTCCGACGAATGGATCGTTACCCGCACCGGGATTAAGGCGCGACGCATTGCCGCTGACGACGAGCATACTTCCCATTTGGGCTCGAAAGCCGCCGAGAGAGCACTCGAGCAAGCCAACATCGCCGCTGAAGATGTTGAACTCATCATCGTAGCCACTATCACGCCTGATACCCTCACTCCGGCGACAGCCTGTTACGTCCAACAACAACTTGGCTCCCACAAAGCCGTCGCCTTCGATGTCTCCGCAGCTTGCTCCGGATTTCTCTACGCCATGAAATTGGCCAAGAATCTCATTGAATCCGGATCTTTTAAGAACGCCCTCATTATCGGAGCTGAAAAACTCTCGTCCTTCGTCAATTGGAAGGATCGTACCACCTGCGTTCTTTTTGGCGACGGAGCAGGCGCAGCGGTTCTCCGCGCTGCCGAGGAAGGCGAAGGACGCATCCTCGCTACCGATATCGGCACCGACGGAAAACAAACCCACCTTCTCAACATCCCCGGCGGAGGTTCCGCATGCCCCATCACGATCGATAATGCCGGCGAGCGTCTCGCGACTCTGGCCATGCTCGGAAAGGAAGTCTTCAAGCACGCGGTCACCCGAATGAAAAATTCGGCCAATACCGTCATCGAGCGGGCGGGACTGCAAGCCGAGGACATTTCCATCGTCATTCCCCATCAGGCGAATCTCCGTATCATCGATGCCATTGCCAGCCGTCTTGATGTCCCCAACGAGCGGGTTTTCGTCAATCTCCACAAATACGGCAATACCTCGGCGGCCGCCATCGCCATTGCCCTCGACGAAGCCCATCGCACCGGTGAGATCAAAAAAGGCGATAAAGTCATCATGGTCGCCTTTGGAGCAGGCCTCACCTGGGCCGCGGCCGCGATTGAGTGGTAATCGATCATTGACCCAGCGCTCTGATCGTCTGAAATGCCCTGCAACCGCATTTCACCATTTTGAGTACAGAATACCGCTCCACCCCGACCGACACCAAAGGAATGCCGGGAGGCATTCCCTACATTATCGCCAACGAAGCCGCCGAGCGATTTTCATTCTACGGAATGAAAGCAATCCTCTCCATCTTTATGGTGCAGTATCTCTGGCTGATGGGCGATGCCCCGACCGAGCAGATGTCCGAAGTTGTCGCCAGTGAAAATTACCACAAGTTTAACAAGTGGGTTTATGCAACGCCTTTCTTGGGCGCTCTTTTGGCTGACTTCTTTTTCGGTAAGTATCGAGTCATTATTTGGCTGAGCATTGTCTATTGCGTCGGACATGCCTGCCTCGCCCTCATGGGAATTACCGGTTCCGCAGGTTGGTGGCTTTTTGCAGGACTTGCCTTGATTTGTCTGGGTTCGGGCGGGATCAAACCCTGCGTCTCAGCACATGTCGGAGACCAGTTCGGCAAGTCGAATCAACACCTCCTCACCAAAGTTTTCAATTGGTTCTATTTTTCCATCAATCTTGGAGCATTCATTTCCATGCTTGCCACTCCTTGGCTCTTGGAATGGCACGGCCCCCATGTAGCCTTTGGCATCCCGGGTATTCTTATGGCTCTGGCCACTGTCTTCTTCTGGTTGGGTCGGAGAAAATTTATCCATGTCCAACCTGATCGAGAAAAATTCAAAAGAGAACTTTGCTCCAAGGAAGGCCTGGGAGTGATCCTTCGTCTTCTTCCTCTCTATTTCTTCGTAGCATTCTTCTGGGCACTTTTTGACCAGACTGGATCTTCCTGGATTTTTCAATCTCAGGACATGGACCGACACCTCGTCATTGATTGGCTCCCCTCACAAATTCAATCGATCAACTCCGTCCTCATTCTCACGCTCGTTCCGCTATTCACCTTTGTTATATACCCAACACTTGGGAAATACATTAAGCTCACTTCCCTCCGGAAGATCGGGGCCGGCCTCTTTATTACCGTCATTTCATTCGCGATCATTGCCCTTATTCAGGTTTCAATCTCTGAAGGCCACACACCAAATATCGGATGGCAATTTCTTGCATACTTGATCCTCACAGCTGCTGAAGTGATGGTATCCATCGTTTGTCTTGAGTATTCTTACACTCAAGCTCCTCGAAACATGAAATCGCTCATCATGGCGATCTTTCTACTTTCGGTATCCTTCGGAAACCAAATTACCGAGTTTGTAAACTCGGTGATTCAAGTCGACGATCCCGTCGTTGCTTTTGCAGAGGAACTCGGAGACGGAGAGCACACTCACCCGGGATTTGATGAGAAAATTGGGAGCGGCGACGATATCGTCATTACCCGGAAAGAGGGAAAGACAACCAAGCGACAACTCCCTGACCAAGAAAAAATCGATCAGGCAACGAGAGCTATCACCTCCTGGGCTGAGGAAAATGATCTTGTTTTACCAACTACCGAAGAAGCTCAGTCACTACTCTCTGGCTTCACCGACAAATGGGGATCTCAGATCACTTATACTCGACTCGCCTCTCGAACCGCTCGCATCACCAGCATTGGTCCGGACAAAGAACAAGGGACTCAATGGGACCTTGGCTATATCATTGAAGGCCCAGATAAAACTCTTCCTTCTGAAGAAAAATCATCCAGGAAAACTTGGCTGGAAAAACGCAAGAAACTGCTTGGCGTGACTGACAAAGCCTCTGATTCAGATTCGCCAATCTCAACTACTGCCTATACCGGAGGGCAACCGAAGTTGGAAGGCCCGGCCTACTATTGGTTTTTCACAGGCCTGATGCTCGCTGCGGCGATCCTCTTCGTACCATATGCAATCTTTAGCAGAGAGCGGACTTATCTTCAGAGTTAAGGACAATGCTTGAGTTCATCAACGATAGTCTGAATCAGCCTCCGCGCCAAGGTCTCAGAAGTTGTCAGTAGGAACGGGAAAATCGACGGTGAAATCAGCCAACAATTTTTCGCCTGCCCGTGCTGCGGGAACTACGGTAACTCTTCCAACAAAATCTGCATCATGTGTGGCAAAGATCTCCTCCTCCTCAAACCGAACATCTTCGAAGGCTAATCATCATCCATGACCGACTCGCATTGCCACCTTGGCTCTTACAAATTTGCGCCCGAGGAAATTCCGGAACTCATCGCCCGCGCGAAGAAAGCAGGCGTCAATCGTATGATCACTCTCGCGACGGATCCTGATGATCTCATGATCAATCTCCTCATCGCCCATGAGCACCCGGAGATTTCCGCCTGTATCGGCATTCACCCCTGCGATGTCCACAATGCGCCCGACAACTTCGAGGAACTCATCAAACCGCACCTCGATGACTCCAAAGTCGCAGCCATTGGTGAAACCGGACTCGATTACTTTCACCCAGCCCCCGAAGGCTGGACTGAGGATGATTACCACGCACGTCAGCGCGACTTCCTCCGCCGTCATTTCGAATTAGCCAAAGTGGCCCAACTTAATGTCGTCATTCATACCCGCGACAAATCTGGCACCGCCAGCTTCGATGACGCCTTGGGCATCTACGCAGAATACGCCAAGGACGTTCGCGCGGTCTTCCACTGTTTTCCGGGCCCACCAGAACTTGCCGGGCGCGTCTTCGCCACGGGAGGACTCATCTCCTTCACAGGCATCGCCACCTTCAAGAAAGCCGAGGCCGTTGTCGCCACCGTCAAGGCAGCTCCCTCTGGTTCCTTCATGTTAGAAACCGACTCTCCTTATCTCTCCCCCGTTCCGCATCGCGGCAAACGCTGTGAACCAGCCTACACCCGACACACCGCTGAAGCGATCGCCTCCCAGCGAAATATCTCGTTGGAATCCCTTACCCAGGAAACCGAGGAGGTCGTAGAATCCTTCTTCCGCCTGTAACCCATAAAAACGGGCACTTGGGCGTTCAGCGTCCAAGGCTGGCAGCTTCCGCCTAGCTTTCTCCCTTGGCCCGCGGCTCACCACTCTCACGAGTGCTTCCGGGACTGGTCACAAACGGGCCACCCTCCAGCGGAGCAACGCCACTAAAGGCGACGTCGGGCATCTCGCTCTCTTTTCCAGCGAGCGGAAAATCTTTCCTCAATGGGAAATGTGGGAAGCCTTCCCACATCAAAATACGTTCCATCTGGGGATGACCTTTGAATTTGATCCCCATCATGTCGTAAACCTCACGTTCGTGCCAGTTGGCTGTTTTCCAAATGCTCACCGCACTGGGAACCTCTACGTCTTCGGCCACCCTAGACTTCACACGAACATGCTTCGAATCATCGAGCGTTGCCAGTTCATAAACCATCTCGAAACGAGGCGTCTCGCCCATGTGATCGACACTGGATATGTCCAACAAAAGCTCATAGCCCAGTTCGGCAAAATTCTCCAGGGTCTGCTTCAGTCGGCTCAGACCAACCGTCACGGTGGTCTCTCCTCGAAATTCAACGGAATCCTGAATTCCGGTCGCTCTAATATCTTCCGCTAGGCTCATTTCAACTAAGCGTTAATAGGTTTGTGCACAGGGTCCTTCTTCTGGGCCATCAATGACTCTTCCTCATCGATCTTATCCTGTAATTTGAGAAGACCTTCAATTAAGGCCTCCGGGCGTGGTGGACAGCCCGAAATATAGACATCAACCGGAATGAGCCGGTCAATCCCCTGAAGCACCGCATAACTGCGATACATGCCACCACTGGAAGCACAGGCGCCCATCGCGATGCACCACTTGGGTTCGGGCATCTGATCCCAGATCCGCTTCACCGCCAGCGCCATTTTGTAAGTTACTGTGCCGGCTACAATCATCACATCGGCCTGACGCGGCGAAAAGCGCATGACTTCAGCTCCAAAGCGGGAAATGTCGAAACGAGACGACGCTGTCGCCATCAGCTCGATCGCGCAGCATGCCAATCCCATCGGCATGGGCCAGAGCGAATTCTTGCGCATCCAATTAATCGCGGCGTCTACGCGCGTAAAAATGATATTGCCCTCGATCTTGGAATCGTAAGCGGCATGTGAGACAGTGAGGTTTTCTTCCACCATGGCGTCGGGCAGGAGGATACCCGACCCAGCGCCGGCCTCAACCACTTTGTGAATTTTTTCACAAAGTCCTGCTTTTCGGCAATTCCCATCAAAAAAACTACCCCGCTTTTCATAGAAAACAGTATTTGGGAGCAAGAGATTGTAAAAGTCGGTGATATTGGACATAAAGATGAGGACCATGTTGTCCATAATTGTACTAAAGAGTCATTGGCAGAATTAAGAACTGCATTTGGACCAGAAAGTCTAGTTACAGCCGGCAATGCTTCAGGAGTTGTCGATGGAGCAGCAGCTGTTGTGATAAAATCTGCCAGTAAAGCAAAGCAAGATGGCGATAAGCCTCTTGCTAAGATAATCTCTTGGGGTATTGTAGGATTGGAGCCTGCAATAATGGCATATGGTCCAGTTCCATCATCTAAGAAGGCCTTGGAAAAAGCAGGTTTGACAATTGATGATATTGACCGCTGGGAGATTAATGAAGCATTTGCTGGTCAAGC
>NHEN01000013.1 GCA_002172625.1 Verrucomicrobiaceae bacterium TMED86
GCTCGATGGGGTGTCCGCCAAGATTGAGGGAGAAGCTTTTAGCGGAAGTGTAGTTCAAAAAGAGGCGGAAGTTGGTCGCGGGGTTTCCGTAGTCCAGTGACGATGAGTCCTTTGAGAGAATGGAGGTCCGGGTCTTCTCAAGAGGGATGGAAGTCGGCGGGACATCCTGACCATGGGAGAGTGCGAAGCTTAATAGGAAGAGTCCGGGAAAAAGGGTTCTTTTCATCACGCCGGAGCCTCGCAAACAGAGAGATGATGTCAAAGAAGAAGGAAGTTAATGGCCAACCACAGAAAACGCTCAGGACGCAGAACCCTCAAGAAGAGGAAGCTGTCTTAGTTCTGTGTCTTCTTTGGATTCGGTGGTCGTAATTTGGGGAATTGATAGGGTTTGGGTAGAATACGCAAATGGTTTGGTGCTCGGGATGGTGGCTGCTTCCTATTCAATACTCCGGAGTTCGACTTTGTCGGTGGTCTTCTCGAGCGTCTGGATGATTTTGCGAACTCGTTTGGTGTGAGCTTCGAGCATTTTTGCCTCGCGGTGCGAGGAGAGGTCTTCTTCGAGTTGCTTGATTTTTGGCAAAAGGGACTTGGCGGCCGGGCCGAATTTTTCGAGGGCATCGAGGCATCTCTTGATTCTCCCATTTTTACCCCACTTGGTGAGTTCCATAACTTCGAGGCAGAGCGGAAGGCCTTCTTTGATCCGGTGTGTTGCGAGGACTTCGAGTCCGGAGACCCGTACGCCGCTGGCGAACATGATTCCGCTGGGTGCAGGGGTGACAATCGCTTCGTGAATGGCGGGGAGGAGTGGTTTGATTTTTTCGTAGCTGAGCTTTTGGTAAATTCCGCCGATGGTTCCCCGGGCGCGGCCGTCCTGGTTTTGGAGGCCGGCGAGGATAGCTTCTTGGAGAAGTTTTTCGTCCACGCCATCGAGTGATTTCCTGAGAAGCTTTCCGAAGACAGCGAAGCTGAGGTAGCGTTGTTCCATGGCGCGCGGGTCATTGGGAGTGGGGCCTTTGGCGGTCATGGTGAGAAGTTCGGGGAGTGCTTCCATGGCGGGTTGTCCGATGTGCGCGAGGGCTTCAGCGGCTTTGACGCGGAGCCAGAGGTCTTCGTTTTTAAGCTGTTTTCTCAAGGCGATGACGGCTTGAGGGGAGGAGGTTTTGAGGTGCGCTAAAGCCTGGCATGCTCCGTAGCGGTCATAGAGAGATGTGCTGTCGATCATCTTAATGATGGGTTCGATCGGGACCTTTTTGCGTCGAGCGAGAGCCATCGCAGCGCGTTCGCGAACGGTGGGAGACCAACTGCCGAGGCTTTCCAGAAGAGAGTCGGGGTCGAGTTTGTCGTAAGCACTGTTCCGGTCTTTGTTGGTCCAGCCGCGACCGGCGAGAATGACTTTTTGGGCGGAGGCGGGGGCGAGTTGGGGGGCGACGGAGGGGCGCTTTCCGGTGAGCCAGATTTTCTTAAGTGGCATGGCGTAGGCGAGAAGATAGCCGCCGGTGCAGTCCCAATTGTGGTAGCTGTCGTTCTTCATTTGGGCCGGGCCTTGATGAGGGAAAGAGTGATCATGGCGTCGAGCGAGGTCAAAATACCAGCCACCGAATTCTTGCATCCAGGCTCCGGTGGCGTGTGGACCGGATTGGGCCACGGCGGGGAGGGACCAGAGGATATTGAAGAAGTTGCCGGTGTGTCCGCCGTCGCGTTCCGGTCCGTGGGAGGCGAGGGCCATGCGGGAGAAAAATTCGGCGGGTCTCTTTTCGCCCATGAGATTGAAGAGAACGGCAGCCATGCCGCACTTGCCGTTGTCCTCGTGGGTTTGCGTCCAAGGATGGTGATCGCCATAGGGGATGGCGCCCTTGCCTTCATAGAAGCGTAGAAGCATGGCGCTGCGTTCGATGGCGCGGTCGAGGGCGGGGTCTGTCACTCCGGCGGCGCGGGCCATGACGAGGGAGGTGGTGAGAGGAAGCGCGGGGGCATTCATCATGCCGTAGCCGCCGAGGCGTCCGTCCTCGAGGGCGAACTTGTGGCCCCAGGAGCCGACGATGCTTTGGCCTTCGGCGGCTTCCATGGCGAGGCGCTTGAGGCCGGGCATGACGGATTGGTCGCCAGTGGCCATAAGATACTCGGAGAGGAGCATGATGACGTATCCGTAGTGCCAAGTCTTGTATCCATTGGTGGTGTAGTCCTTGGCCCAATGGGCTTCCTTGCGAACGAGGGGGATATAATCGGGGTTGCCGCTGGCGAGGAGGGCAAGGGCGTTGAGGGAACGGGTGATGGCACGGGGTTTGTAATTTAGGTCGGAGATTCTGTCTGCGAGCGAGCGGCAGCCTTCCTCAAGGATGCGAGTTGACTTGTCGCAGTTGTAGGGAGCGGTGGCGCTGTAGCTTCCGAGGATGGGGAACATCATGGTGACATTTTCGGTTTTCCCGTCGCGCCAGCGAACGAGGCGAAGTCGGCCGCTTGCCTCGGCAGTGGTGAGGGCTTTTCCGAATTCGGTCCGGGGATCGTAGGAAAAGAGTTTTTCATTCACGCCCAGGATGACGTCACCAACCTCAAGAATGCGAATGGCGGGTGAGCCTTCTGCGACTTTGGTGATGATGATTTGACGGGCATCAGAGGTCACCATCTTGTCGCTGAACATCCAGCCGCGGGCTCCGGTTGCGCCGAGATTCCAGTCGTGGTTGGCCCCCTTGGGGATGGGGTCGCCTTTGGTGAAATCGGGGAGGGTCATCTTGCCCTTGGGCGCGGCGAGGGCCTGGGAAGCGAGGGCGATAGTGAGGAGAAAATTTTTGGATAGAGACATGAAGGTGTGTCGCAGAGTTGGTGAAAGCGATACCGAGGGGTCGGCAGGAATGTTTCAAGGGCCGATTATGCCTTATTTGTGACTTTTAGATTCATGGAAATTTTACGGGGCGTTTATGAGGGGCTCGCGAAGTTGTGCGGGCCTTTGGGGCTTGATTTTGACGCCTTGCATTCCAAGTCTCTTGTCGATCTTGGCCCATGGCGGTTATTTTGAGGGAGGAGTTTCCAGGAAGGGTTTTCCTGCCTTAAAAAGTTCCAGTCGTTTTCTCATGGGAGCAGATGTTGCTTCATCGCCTTGAGTAGTGGCGATCCGGATACCAAGTTCAATTAGCTGGATTGACTTGTTAAAATTACCGGCGGCGGCGTTGGCGGTGGCGACGGTATCCAGAACTGCGGGGTGTTTTCCGCCGGTCATGGTGTTGGCCTTCTCAGCCCATTGAAGAGCGAGTTGGGGATTGCGAACGCGTTCGCTGGGATTGGTGGCGAGTTGCCACGCGAGGTTATTGACGACAGCGATATTTGAACTGTCACTTTCCGCAGCCCACCGGAGAAAAAGAAGCCCCCGATCAGTGTCGCCGGCAGTCATGAGTTTTTCACTGATCCAGATGGCGAGGAGAGGGAATTCACGGTGCGGCTTGAGGAGTTCGAGGTTTCCGATGGTAAACTCAGCGGCGTCAACGACATCGCCTTTTTCCATGAGTTCAATTCCGTGAAGCATGGGGGCGGGAGGATTGGGAGGGAATATCCATCTGCCGGGGAATGGTAGCGAGGCGGCTAGTAGATCATTGTGATTGAGCGGAAATAATTTCGTGTCGGCGATGATTTGATTGGCGGAAATGGTGCCCCGGTAGATTACGGTGAGTCGTCCTTGCCCATCGACCAGAAAGCTGGTTGGCACCGGCATGGGAATGCGGCGCAGGAATGGCCAGTTGTGTGCTTGTCGAAGGCGGGTGTAGAGCTCTTCGTCGGCGATCCCGGCGGCGAAGGGGAGGGAGAGTTTGTCGAGAGCGGAGCGGGTGGTGTCAGCGGAGGTGTCCTCTCTCCCGTCGATGAGGTCAGTCGAAATGGTAATGACCTCGATACCAGCGGAGCTCAGGTCATTTTGGTAGGCTTTCCAATCGCTGAGTTCTTCAAGGCAGGCTGGGCACCAACTTGCCCAAAGGTTAATCAAGATAGGGTGTCCCTGGGAAAGATTAATCTTTTTCGATTTCCCCTGAAGGTCGTTATACCGAAGGGGAGGGAGGGCGGTTCGGGTGGGAGTGAGAATGCGGCTCGAATTAGAATTGAGTGAAACGGGAGCGGGTTTCGAGGTGTGGGGAAGGGAGATGACTTGGCGTTTGATCGTTTGGGCGCTTCCTGTTCCCTCCTCGAGAAGAAAATGTCCGTTGGGAGAGATGGAGGAGAACTTTTCCGAAGCGCCGCCGGGCCACTTCACAATGACTTGATCAAGGGTGGATTCGTGGCCCAGTCCGAAGTGGAGCCACTTGGATGATTGTCCAAGAAAGCCTTCACCTGCTTTGAGCGTTTTTATCAAGGGTGGTCCTGCTTGATTTTTTTTAAGAGAAATTTCAACGCGGGCTCCGATGCCGTCGATGTTCGACTTCGTTCCGCGGAGTCTCAGGGAAACAAAGTCATTTTTCTTTGGAGTGTTATTGCGGAGGAAGCGAAGTTGCGGTGCGGTTCGGTTGGCAACCCAGAGGTCGAGATCGCCATCCCGATCCCAGTCGATGCTCACGGGCGAGCGAGCATCGTCATCAAAATCAAGTCCGCTTACCGAGGAAACCGTGGCAAAGCGGCCACCTTGAATATTGAGGAAAGCACAATTTCGTTCGTGGCCGCTGAGCGATTCTCCGTTTGAGACTAATTCATTGAGGCGATTTAAGTGTTTCCGGTAGGATGATTCGGGGCTCGCCATGTCAGGGATTTTGGTTTCCTCGGTGGGGATTTGGGACAAGACCTGTCGCCAGTAGATCGTTCACAAATCATTCGGGTTTCGACCGGTGACGAATCCGTTGGTGACAAAGAGGTCCTCCCAGCTGTCGTTGTTGAAGTCCATGAAGATGGATCCCCAACTCCATCGTCCCATGGAGACTCCGGCTGCGATGCCGTCGTCCCGGAATGAGCCTTGCCCGGTGTTGGTGAAAAGGGTGTTACCCTGTGCCATCTGGAACATGGCATCCTTGATGGCGGGATCGGCCGTGGGAAGGAATTGCTCTTGAGTGACCACGCGATTTCCGGCCGAGGAAAACATACTGGCTTTATAGAGGTCCATCCATCCGTCGTGATTGAAGTCAGCTGATGAGGCAGACATGCCAAAGGTGCCGTTTCTTGTCCCCGATTGTTCGGTGATGTGTTGGAAGTGGCCACCCTTGTTTTGGTAGAGGTTGTTGTGACCGAAGTCATTGACGACGTAGAGGTCGAGATATCCATCGTTGTTGTAGTCTTCCCAAATGGCCGCGAAGGAAAAGCGGCTGTTGTCTACGGCAAGACCAGTAACTTTGGTGACGTTGGTGAATTTCCAATTACCATCATTTTCGAGCAGCGCGTTCTGCCCTCCGTTTTTGGCATCGTAAATGGGCATCGGAATGGGGAGCTCGGCCCGGATCTCCTCGTCGGCGTGGTAGACACAGGTGTAGATGTCGAGGTCGCCATCATGATCAAAATCAGCAGCGGCCAATGAATAGACGTTTTGTTGATCAATTCGGGTGGCGATTTCGAATTTTCCCGAGCCATCATTTTTGAAGAAAACAACCTGAAGAGGCATGGCGAGGACGAGGTCTTGATCTTCGTCGTTGTCCAGATCGATGAAGAGGGCACCCAGGCAGTTGTCCAGAAAATCGAGTCCCGCTTCTTTGGAGTAGTCGCGGAGGGTCCCATCGGGCGTGCCGAGAAAAAGACGGTTGGGCAGTCCGCCGGTCTGGCATCGGTAAAGATCTTCAAAGCCGTCTCCATTGACATCACCGACGGCAAGGCCGTTGTGACCATACTGCCTGACGAGGAGGTAATCGTTGAGTCGTTCTGTCCACTCCCCAACTCCGATTCCGAACTGACCGGTGGCGATGGAAATTTCAGTTTCTTTGGAAAACACCGAGGCGGTTTGGTCGGAAAACCACACCCCCTTGGTCGCGCTGTGAATCTCTTCAAATTCCTCTAGCTTGAGAGAATTGATCAGAGGTGATTCGGAGCCATTTCTTTTCCAGGCGATATTCCAGGTGGCATTCTGTTCCCAGGCGGAGGTGCCGTTGCGAATGTTCAATGAAACGAGCTGAGTTGATTGGAAGCCTTGTTCAATGGGGGTGATGCCGATAATTTTAAATTTGGCATAGCGTTCGCCGTCGGTTGGTGCGGATGAGGTGAGGGCAGAGAAGCAATCGGCCAAGGAAACCTTGGCTGCCGTGATTGGGAAAGAGGAAGGACGGAGAACGGTGGTGTCCTTATCTGGAAGGACGTTTTTGAGATCTAAAGGGCGCAGAGAGTTGCAGTTGACCTCGTCGGTGAAGATCTTTGGAAGTTTGCTTTGGTCGGAGAAGCCCGAGGATTCGAAGGCTTCGGCGAGTTTGTTGAGTTGTTCTCCAGCCAGAGAGCTAAGGTGCTCGCTATCCCATCCGTCTTTGAGAGGATCGAGATCCATCAGGTGGGGGTCGCTTTCGGTGGCCGCGAGAATATTGAGGGCGGAAGATTGTCCTTCGGACAAAGTGGATGGGGGAGCCTGGGTGCCGACGGGCTCAGGGTCATCGGGGCCGCAGGAAGAGAGGATGGCGATGGGCGCGTAGGTGAGCGTCCGGAGGATCCCAAAGATTGTCGTTTTTGTTAGACTCATGCCTGTGAGATTGAGCGGTGTTTAAGTTGGCATGGGATACCACAGGGGGAGAAAAAAGGCCACCAGTTGCCTGGTGACCTTTTTAAAACAACTTTGTTTGCGGGGTAGCCTAGCGCCGACGGCGGAAGACTCCCAATCCGGCCAAGAGGATCATGGCCATGGAGGAGGGCTCCGGAATCGCTGTCGCGTCAACCGAAACGAGGTCATAGACCACGTTTCCGGTTGTGGCACCGACTGCGAGGATGACATTTCCGGCGGGAACGGTTGCTCCGGTAGTGAAGGTGGCAACATTTCCAGCAGCAGGGTCAAGTGACGAGACTGCTGAGAACTGGTTAGATGTTCCGATCGCGGAACTGTTGGTAGCACCAGGCGTTCCCAGAAGAGTCGCGGTGCTGTCAGCGATGCCGAAGAAACCAACATTGTTGGCGCCCCCACGACGATTAACCATGATGTCGACTGTGTAGGTGGTGTTGGGCTGGAAAAGAACTCCAAGGTCCTGATAGATAAATCCGCCGGTTCGTATACCGAGGTTATTCAGCCCATCACCACCGCTGGCTCCGATCGCGTCATGGAACTCAAGGAAGGTTTGGTTGAAGCCGCCATCCACAGTTGGCGCACCTGGACCTGGTGTTCCAGGAACATTACCTTGGGAAACCCAGCCATTGGGAATGGCATCGGCCCAAGCGTTGGCGGTGAAGTCAGCCAGAGCATTATCTTCAAAGCTGGCGTTGTTGACAGTGATCGAAGCCCCGATTGCCAAGCCTGGTGCGAAAATCGCGACGCAGAGGGCGGAGAGGATTCCAAGTTTTTTCTTTTTCATAATGTTGTTTTGTGGCAGTGCGGTGGAGTATAATAAACCCTAATTTTACTTATGGGGAGTATGGTGCCGAACCTTTACAACGCTCATAATGAATCTTTGACGCACCTCGACAAGCTTTTTCGGGGCGGAAAATTCTCCGCTCGCGGAACAGCGCTCTGGTCGTGCTGAGAAAATCCCTACGAGGACGCACTCCTGGCACCATTCCCTCTCTCCCCCGCGAAATAATTAAATCCGCTGATGAGATAGGTTTTGGGGCGCCGTTCTGACGCAGGAGATCTTATTCCCTGCTCAAATTTCGGCCTTAATCCGCAATTCGATAGTTGGGGTTCAGGGAATTGGCTTGGTGATTAAAAATCGCTACAACGTATTCTTATTCAATTTTTTGGGAATTTATTCGAGCATGCGGAGAGTGATGGGGGTGAGGCCCCGAAAAGGCCCTTGTTGTTCCTTTTCGCTCAGGCGGAGCTCTTGATTTCGGTCTGGAGATTTGAAACGTGGGATTCCTCAAAAATGACGCCCGCGAGAACTATCGCGGAGCGAACAATGTGAGGTTGAGAGATTTTTGCATCCTTCAAAAAAAGGGGAGTTGAGGGGTTTGGGCGCTGATAAAGGACTTTCTCAGCCTTTCCTTGATATTTTGGGATGCTTAAGGATACTCCCGTCCATGGCCGCTGCCGCGAGTTACACTGAAGACGATATCAAGAGCCTGGATTGGCGTGAGCACATTCGTCTGCGCCCGGGAATGTATATTGGAAAGCTGGGTGACGGATCGTCGTCTGATGATGGGATATACATCCTTCTGAAGGAGGCTTTAGACAACTCGGTGGACGAATTTGTGATGGGGCATGGTAAGGAAATTACCATCGATATCGATGAAGCCGGCCGTGTCGAAGTGCGTGATTTTGGGCGGGGGATTCCTCTTGGAAAGTTGATGGATTGTGCCGCCAAGATTAATACCGGGGCGAAATACGACAGTGAGGCCTTTAAGAAATCGGTGGGATTGAACGGCGTGGGAATCAAGGCGGTGAATGCCTTGAGTGAGTTTTTTGAGATTCAAGCTTGGCGCGAGGGGAAGACGAAGGCGATCGAGTTTAGCAAAGGCGAGGTCGTTGAGGAGATGAAGCGGCCACGGGCAGACAAGTCCGAAGGGGGAACGCGCTTGGCCTTTGAGGTGGATCGCTCGTTGTTTCCACAGCGAACCAATTTCAAGGCTCCCTTCGTGGAGAAGATGTGTCGCTATTATTCTTACCTGAACCCGGGGCTTGCGCTCGTGTTCAACGGGAAGAAATTTAAGTCGAAGAATGGTCTGCTGGATCTCTTGAAGGAGGAGATGGATGAAGAGCCGCTCTATGCGCCGATTCATCTGACCGGCCACGACATTGAGGTGGCCTTTACGCACGGTGTGACCGGGTCTGAGGACTACTATTCATTCGTGAATGGTCAGCATACCACGCAAGGGGGGACGCATTTGGCGGCTTTTCGGGAGGCGATTGTCAAGGTGCTGCGAGATTTCTATAAGAAGAGCTACGATCCCTCGGATATTCGAGCGGGGCTGGTTGGCGCGATCTCGGTGCGGATCGAGGAGCCGGTTTTTGAAAGCCAGACCAAAACGAAATTGGGATCGGCTACGGTGGCCCCGGAGGGGGAAACGGTGCGGACATTCATCAGCAATTTCCTGAAGGAGCAGCTGGATAACTTCCTTCATAAGAACTCAGACGTCGCCGAGGCGATGCAAAAGCGGATTGTCGCGGCGGAGCGTGAGCGCAAGGAATTGAGCGGGGTGAAGAAGCTGGCGCGCGAGCGGGCGCGCCAGGTGAAGGTGCACAATAAGAAGCTCCGGGATTGTCGGGCGCATTTTAATACCAAGCACAAGCGCCGCGAGGACACTACGGTCTTCCTGACCGAGGGTGACTCCGCGAGTGGATCGATCACGAAATGCCGCGATGTGGAATCGCAGGCTGTCTTTTCGCTGAGAGGGAAGCCTTTGAATACCTTCAGCCTCACGAAGAAAGTTGTTTATGAGAATGAGGAGTTTGCGCTTCTGCAGGCGGCGCTGGGGATTGAGGACGACATTGAGTCGCTCCGCTTCAATCGGGTGGTGATCGCGACCGATGCTGATGTCGACGGAATGCACATTCGTTTGCTGTTGCTGACTTTCTTTTTGCAATTCTTCCCCGAGCTGATCCGGGAAGGGCATCTCTATATTTTGCAAACCCCGCTTTTCCGGGTGCGAAACAAGAAGAAGACAATTTATTGCTACGATGACGACGAGCGGGAAGCTGCGATGAAGGAATTGGGCCGAAATCCCGAAATTACCCGATTCAAGGGATTGGGTGAGATTTCGCCGGACGAATTCAAGTTCATGATTGGGAAAGACATGCGGCTCGACCAGGTCCAAATGGAAGAGGGGAAAGGTCTCAAGGAAATGCTGACATTTTACATGGGAAAAAACACCCCGGACCGGCAGGGCTACATCATCGAGAATCTCCGAGAAGACGTGGATTCCGCCGAGGTTTGAGCTCCTGCAGCGGCCAGGTCGAAAAGAAGAGTTTTGCGTCTTGGAAAAGAGCGGTTATAGGTGGCACAGATCGTGGTTACGGTCAGTCAGTCAAACACACCCTTTTCATGAAGAAGACATTCAAATTAGCTACACTTTTGTTCCCGCTACTACTGAGCCAAGCGGCATCGGGCCAATGGGTTATCAACGAACTGCACGCGGATCCAGCGTCGGATATCTCAGGTGATGCCAATGGTGATGGCATTAGAAACGGTACGGAGGACGAATTTGTTGAATTGGTAAATCTGACCGGCGGGGACGTGGATATTGAGAACTGGACAATCAACGATGGTTTTGGATTGAGGCACACCTTCGTGGGTTCCACGATTGTCGCTGATGGACAGGCTGTGGTCGTTTTCGGTGGCGGAACCCCGACAGGGACATTTGGAAATTCTGTGGTTCAGGTAGCGAGTGAGGGCTTGGTGGGACTCAACAATGGGGGAGACACCGTCACCGTCTTTGATGAGAGTCTCACTCAAGTCGTTTCGGTGACATACGGTTCTGAGGGGGGGAATAACGAATCTTTGGTGAGGGACCCAGATTTGACCGGAGTGACTTTCGTGGGGCACTCAGCAGCAGCTGGATCCAATGGTGCTTTGTTTTCTCCCGGCACTCAAATTGGCGGTTCTCCCTTCGGTGGGGATTCTCTGAGTGTGTCAGTTGATCCATCGAGCTTCTTGGAATCTGCCGGGGCAAGCGCGGCAACCGGGACGGTAACCCGGACCGGAGATTTGACTGCAAGTCTCACGGTGACTTTGTCGAGTAGTGATCTGACTGAACTCACGGTGCCGGCCACGGTAGAGATTCCAGCGGCGGCGGCATCCGCTGACTTTGACATCGATGCGGTGGATGATCTCGACCAGGACGCTGATCAGAGCGTTCAGATTACTGCGTCAGGGCCGAATTTGTTCACTGGTTCTGCTACCGTGACAGTTTCTGATGATGAGGCACCAATTCCTACAATTGAGATCGCCGCAGTTCCCACCGTCTTATCTGAAAATGGTGGATCTTCCGCGGTGACTGTGACGATTAGTGATGCGAGCCCCAGTGGGTATACTTTCGATGTGGGAGTAGATGATTCCAGCGAGGCCTCGGCTCCTGCCACTGTCTCGATTGCTCCGAACGCGACGTCTGGAACATTTACCATTACGGGAGTAGATGACGTTTTATCTGATGGTTCCCAGACGGTAACTGTGACCGTGAGTGATCCCGGAGCGATTATTTTAGAGCGGAATTTGACGATCATTGTTACTGACGATGAAGCATCGGAGCTTCCGACGATTGTGATCAATGAGATCCGGACTGATGATGTGGGGGTGGACGATGACGAGTATGTGGAACTCTACAGCGCAGAGGCGGATTTTGATCTCACTGATGTCTGGTTGATTGTTCTTGGCGATTTTGGCGCAGGAGATACGAGCGGCAATGTGGATCGTGCTTACAGTCTCAACGGTTCTTCGGCTACCGGAAATTATTTCGTCATAGGGAGTGATAATATGCTGCTGGCGACTCCCGATTATCCTGCGGGAACCAATATCTTCGAGAACGGTGACTCCTTGACCTTCTTGTTGGTAACCGGGTTTACAGGGACGGCAGGAGTTGATTTGGATGTTGATAACGATGGAACACTGGATTCAACGCCATGGGTGAGTCTCTTGGATGCGGTTTCTTTGGTGGAGCCTGGTGATGCTCCCGGAGCAGTTGGCTTTGGCTATGCTGAATCTCTTGGGTTTACAAATGTCCTCAGTGCGAATGGATTTGTCCCTGCATACGTGTATCGGAATCCCAACGGAACAGGCGACCTGATTGCGGGTCCGTTTGGGGATGATGTGACCCCGGCGATCGATTCTCCAGGCGCGGATAATTCAGATGGGGGAGTCGACCCTCCGGGGCCGGTTAATGTGGAGCTTGTTGGATTTACGATGGATGGGACCAGTGGCTCATTGACGGTGAGCGGGCTCGGTGCTGATATTTATGTGGTGGAATCCTCCACAGACCTGGGACAGGCCGATGCTTGGGCTCCGCTGGCAAGTCCGGCGTCGGAAGTTGATAACCCCGACGGTTCGGTGAGCTTCAATTTCGTTGATCCAGAGGCCGTCGGAGGGGCGAAAATCTTCTATCGGGTCGCGGAAGCGCCTTAATTGCATCCCAGCCGAATTTTTGAATTGGCACGGCAAGGCTGATCGTTAAGTTCTCTTAACGAATCAGCCTTTCTGCTGCTTACTATGGACGAAACGACCGAGGCCCGCGAAGACATCACCCTTAAGGGGATGTACTCCGAATACTTTCTGGATTATGCCAGTTACGTCATCATGGAGCGGGCGGTTCCGCATCTGGGTGACGGATTGAAGCCGGTTCAGCGGCGTATTTTGCACTCGATGCGGGAGCTCGAGGATGGTCGCTATAACAAGGTTGCGAATATCGTGGGAAACACGATGAAGTACCACCCGCACGGTGACGCTTCCATCGGTGATGCCATGGTGGCGATCGGGCAGAAGGATCTCCTTATCGATACCCAGGGAAACTGGGGAAACGTTCTCACCGGTGACCGGGCAGCGGCTCCGCGATATATCGAAGCTCGTCTCACGCCCTTTGCTCTGGAAGTGGCGTTCAATCCCAAGACGACGAATTGGACGCGGAGTTACGATGGCCGGAACAAGGAGCCGGTGACTTTACCGATGAAGTTTCCGCTGCTCCTTGCGCAGGGTGTGGAGGGAATTGCGGTGGGATTGGCGTGTAAGATTTTGCCGCATAATTTCATCGAGTTGATCGACGCCTGCATCGCGGTCTTGCGAAAGAAACCCTTTGATCTCGTGCCCGATTTTCCGACCGGTGGA
This sequence comes from Verrucomicrobiaceae bacterium TMED86, assembly GCA_002172625.1. Classification (GTDB taxonomy): domain Bacteria; phylum Verrucomicrobiota; class Verrucomicrobiia; order Verrucomicrobiales; family Akkermansiaceae; genus SW10. Next base: position 12,834 of record NHEN01000013.1, read on the forward strand.
TTGGTTGATGTCAGCGACTATCGTGACGGACTTCGGGGAGGAAAAATCCGGGTGCGTTCTGAGATTGAGATCGTGAAAGCCAAGTTGCTTCGGATTAGCTCGATTCCTTTTGGGACAACGACCGGCGGGGTGATGGATTCCATCGTCAATGCCAACGACAAGGGGAAGATCAAGATCTCGAGGATCGAGGATAATACCGCCGAAAATGTTGAGATTTTGGTGCATTTGCCGGCAGGCTGCGATGCTGAGACGACACGTGAAGCGTTGTATGCCTTCAGTGATTGCGAGGTGAGTATTTCTCCCAACTCTTGTGTTATTCACGACGGGCGGCCGATCTTCATGCCGGTCAGTGAGATTCTTAAAAATTGCGCTCGCATGACTAAAGAGTTGCTCTTGCTGGAGCTCGAGATCCTGTTGGGAGAGCTCAATGACAAGTGGCATTTCAGTTCGCTTGAGAAAATCTTTATCGAGAACAGAATCTATCGGGACATCGAGGAATGTGAAACTTGGGAAGCGGTGATCGAGGCGATTGACAAGGGCTTGGATCCTTTCAAAAAACTGCTGAAGCGGGAAGTGACCCGGGACGATATTATTCGTCTGACGGAAATTCGCATTAAGCGGATTTCCAAATACGACAGTTTCCGGGCCGACGAGGAAATTAGGGGCTTGGAGGATCGGATCGAGGAGACCGAGAAGAATATCCGCAACATCACGCGTTACTCGGTGAAGTATTTCGAGACGCTCAAAAAGAAGTATGGCAAAGGTCGCGAGCGGAAATCCCAGATCGCGGAATTTGGCACGGTGAAGCGGTCTGCGGTCGTGGTGGCGAGTGAAATGCTCTACTTGGACGAGAAAAATGGCTTTGCGGGCTACGGCTTGAAGAAGGAGAAAGCGATCGAGAAATGTTCCACACTGGATGACATAATCGCCTTCTCGCAAGATGCTGAAATGCGGGTGCTCAAGGTGGCCGAGAAGGTCTTCGTTGGAAAACGCCCGGTCCACGTGGCGATTTTCCGGAAAGATGAGCCTAAAATCTACTCCTTGATCTATCGGGAAGGGCGCGACGGGCCGATTTATGCCAAGCGATTCAAGGTTGGTGGCGTGACTCGCGACAAGGTTTACCTGATGGGGCGGGGAACCAAGGGCTCCCGGGTATTTTATTTTGCGGAGCATGATACCGAGGCCGAATCCGCGGAAAATGCCGTGCTGGTGCACATCAAGCCGGCACTTCGCCTTAGAAATCTCTCCAGGCTCTTTTCTTTTGGGGAAATCGCGGTGAAAGGCCGTGGTTCCAAGGGGAATATCATTACCAAGCACGCCGTTGACCGGGTGGTGCGGGCTTCGACGACGGATTTAGGGGAATCTTAGGGCTTGTCGTCCGTAAATCTCCAGATAAGCTGTTCTTATGAACAGATTAAATTGGAGGGTCAGACTGGGGTGGGCCCGTTGGAAAATGCGCCTCGTCCGTAGCCGAATTTGGTCTTTGAGGCGAAAAATCCGCTTTTGTCGAGCTCGATCCCGTTCGACCCAGTTGGAGTTGCCATTTCGGTAGGATTGGAGATCTTTCAGAAATGTGAGATTTTCCGATTTTCAGCTTACTGTGCCGTGAATTCCTCGCTATACCAGAAGCTCCTACGACATGGGTGATTTGAATACCTTTATCCAACGTGGCTTGTTGGCGTGCATGTGTACATACGCACCAACGGTAGCCGCGCAAAGTTCTCTTGCGGCCAGCGAAATTGTTAAACGCTCGGAAAATGCGCAGGGTGCCTACGCATCTTTGAAGAGTGGAGACGATGCCTACCGCTCGGCTGATTATGCCACGGCGGTCCAAAAGTATGCCGAGGCGATCAGTAATTTGCCCATGAATGCTGTAGCGACAAGGGGCTTGCGGGTTTCGGCGGTGCAGCGGTTTTCGCAGGCTTCTTTGGTCCGGGCCCAAGAGCTTCAGCGGTCAGGAGAGTATGACGAGATTCAGGTTTTGTTAGATGAAGTGGATAAGGTGGATCCGGATAATTTTGGGGTGAGTCAGTTTCGTAAGAAAATGGATGATCCGATCCGCACTAACCCCTCTTTGACTGCGGAGCACACCAGAAATGTCGATAAAGTACGACGCTTGCTTTACGAAGCCCAGGGTTATTATGATCTGGGGCTGTATGATCGTGCCGAGATGACCTACGAGGATGTTCTTCGGATCGACAAATTTAACAAGGCCGCGCGCCGGGGGATGGAGAGGGTGAGTCACGACATTTCTGAGTATGGGACTGCTGCTCGTGATCAGGCCCGTTCCGAAGCGCTTCGAGATGTGGATGCGGCTTGGGAAGATCGTTCCCAGCTCAATCTTGAAGTCCCGCTCATCAGTGAGCAAACAGAGGGAGTCCAAGGTCCTCAAAACGAGACTTTGGTCGGTAAGTTGAACACCATTATGGTGCCCAGTGTCGATCTTCAGGATGCGAGCTTGGACGAAGCCCTAGACTTTCTTCGTATTGCCTCGCGCGCAAATGACACGGGAAGTGTTGACCAGAACGCCAAAGGTCTCGATTTCATTCTCCAACTGGGAAGTCCTGACAACCCGAAAGTACAGGCGGTAAACCAAGCCCGGATCAACGTGTATCTGAGAAATGTTCCTTTGCAACAGGCTCTCAAGGTGATCACCGAAGCGACAGGGACCCGGTATCGGATCGATGAGTTTGCGGTTGTGATTTATCCTACCGGAGCAGCGGACCCCACTCTGATTCGTCGTGACTTTCGAGTGCCTGCGAATTTTCTTTCCAGTAGCGCCTTGAACGGAACCGGCAGTGGGGGCGATGATCCATTCGCAACCCCGGAAGCTGGTTCCGGCAGCCTGATTGCTAAGCGCCTGAACGCTACTGAGAAACTGAAGTCCCTCGGATTGCCCTTTCCCGAAGGAGCGACCGCGAGTTTTAACGGAGGAGTTCTCTCGGTAAGCAATACCGCAGAGAATCTCGAGTATGTTGCCGAGATCGTAAATACCGTGGCCTCCCAGGAGCCTATTGGAGTGGTGATCAAGACCACCGTGATTGATATTTCCCAGACTGATTTTGAGGAGTTGGGATTTGATTCGATGATCAACGAATTGAATGTCGGAAGCAACTATAGGCTTTCCGGAGGAACGACTGGATCGGGAACCGCCATTACTGATATGATTGGGGGGAACCCTGCGAGTTCGGGCCTGAGAATTGGAGAACTTACCGGCGGGACTGACAGCTTGGATGCGATCATTAACCGTACGGCTCCGCCGACTGCATCCGGAGCTTTTGCCAGCAGTGGGGGATCAGGTTCGTCGTCTATTACTGTCCCAACTGGCGGAGGAGGGGGGACGACTCGCTCTCCCGGTGTGCTGAGCTTTAGAGCGCTGATCGATGAAAACGCGCATGAGTTACTCATGCGCGGATTTGATCAAAAAAAGGGGGCCGACGTCATGGTGCGCCCGGAGGTAATTACCCGTTCGGGGCAGAATGCCGAGATCGCTTCGATTCAGGAGTTCACCTATCCGACCGAATTCGAGCCACCCGAAATTCCCAATTCCGTGGGATCCGGGGAAACTGTCGTGACCCCCGCGACTCCGACTTCTTTTGAGGTGAAAAACCTAGGTGTGATGCTGGAAGTTCTTCCGGAGGTGAGTGCCGATCGTCAGTTTATCGAAGTGGCGGTCAAGCCCACTATTCGTGAGTTTGAAGGATTTGTGAACTATGGAACACCGATCGTAGGGAGTTCCACATCGACAAGCTTTGATCTTACTGGAGGCCTCTTGTCACAAAGCGGGAATGTGGGCGTGTTGACGACCAATGACATTCTTGTTCCTATTTTCAAGGAAGTTACTACGAACACAAATGTGGTCGTTCAAAACGGTCACACAATTGTGATTGGTGGCTTGCTGACCGAGTCACGCAAGAAGGTGGAAGACAGAGTGCCCATTCTCGGTGATATTCCATGGTTTGGTCGCTTTTTTCAAACCAATGCTCTGGAGTCAGAATCGCGTCAGGTGATTATCATGTTGAATGTCGAGTTGGTTGATGCTGGCGGTAAACCTTATCGAAATCGTTAATGAGTTCACCCTTGCCTCCACGGTCGAATCAACCGAAGGCCGAATCTGCTAATTCTCCGGTGTCATCAGACGCTGATAAGGACAGTTATACCCTCGATGAGATGATGAAAGCTCTCCGGGATGGAGAGCGGGAACGAGAGTCGACCAGCGAGGTGGTCACGCGGTCGGATGGGAGCGTTGTTCATCGGGTGAAGCGCCGCAAAAGACGGTCGGATCAACCGGAAAAGACCAAGTCCGAAAGGGCCACTCCCGAAAAAAAGAAAAAGCGTTTTCTTTGGAAGTTGGTGATTAGTATTTCCTTGTTTCTCTTCGTCGTGCTTGGAGCCCTTTTCACGATTGTGGGATATAATAGTAAAGCCTACCGGGGAAAAGTCGAAGAACGGGCCTCATCATGGACTGGCGCGGAGGTTGAATTCAAGGGACTCAAATTAATGCCTGGAAATATTTCCATGATCGATGCGTCGTTTCAGTGGCCGGAGGAGTCCTTTCTTCAGGATTTGACAATTCGGAATCTTTCGGGACATGCTAACCTGACAAGTTTTTTATGGGCTCGTTTGGGGGGGCGTGAACTGGGTGGAAAGGTCGGAGTGTTGAATTTTCAATTGCCCACGGAGAATGGGATTGTAGGGCAGGATTTGGAAGAGCCTGATTTTCCCTTTGACTTCCATGGCTACTATTGCGACGCCTTGGATATTTCTTTCGGGAAAGAGAGTCTGTTTTCGGTCAAGGGAACAGACAGCAGTTTTCGCTATATTAATGGAACCGGTTTTCGTCTGAGTGTGGATCAAGGTATGCTCACATTAAATGGTTGGGATGATCTCCCGATCAACAATGGCGTTTTTAAATTTTCGAAAGACCAAGTGAATATGGAGACCTTGATTCTCAACGAGCCGGGAGCTGGTCGGGGTGGGATTTCGTCTGCGATTAAGCTGAGTGGAATGGTTCCGCTGACGGTGGGGGAGAAGATGCAAATGGATTTATCAACCTCTGGGTTTCCGATGGAACACCTGTTTGGTAAGCACATGGGAGCGTTGATTTCCGGGCCGGTCGGAGAGGCATCAGGAACTGTTGATTACACTTTCGGAGAGACAAGTTACGATGAGGTAGCTATCGGCTTTAAAGCCTTTCAGCTGCAACTTCATAAGTTCCCGTTTTTGATCAATCTGGATAGGATGTTTTCCCGTGAGCTGTATACGGAGGTGGTTTTCGATAATGATATTGAAGGAACTTTTCGTGCGAATTCCCGCGGAGTATCCATCGAAAATCTGAAGTTGTCCCAGAAGGATATTTTAACCCTTGAAGGAAACATCCTCATCTTGAAATCAGGAAGAATCGGGGGGCAGATGAGGCTTTCGATCAATAACGGGTTGATCAGCTCCTATCCCAAAGTGAAAAGTCTGCCGGCTTTTGCTGGCGAGGATGTCAAGGCATATCACACTGTCGTTTTTGAACTCAAGGGGACTCTGGAGGAGCCTGATGATACCTTTAGAAGAGTTATCGGACTTGTAGGTTCTCTGGAGTCAAGTGAGGAAGGGAATCTTCCCTCTTTGGATGATACGTGGAAGAAGATGCTCGAATCTGAAAAAGATGAATAAAGAGGCGAGGAGTTGATTTAGTCCTCCCGCTCTTTCGAGAGAATATCTTGGAGGTGGGTGAAGACGAGGGGTTTGATTTCAGCCATGGAAATGGGTTGATCCGCTTCCTCCTCCGCGCAAGTCACCGAGACTCCGTCCAATCCGCAGGGCGTGATGTGTTGGAATGGTGGTAGCGATGAGCTTTGGACATTGAGGGCAAATCCATGAAGGGTGATCCATTGGCGCACTCCTACTCCAAGTGAGGCGATTTTACGATCTTCCACCCAGACTCCAGTCAGGCCATCACGTCGATGCGCTTGAATGTGGTAGTCTGCCAAGGTTTGAATGAGAGCTTCCTCGAGATTTCGCAAGTGGAGGTGGAGGTCGCGTTTGGATTCATTGAGATCGAGAATGGCGTATCCAACCAGCTGTCCCGGTCCGTGATAGGTGCCTTGCCCTCCACGATTGATTTCAACGATTGGATGCGGGAGGTGTGAGGTGTCGCGGAGACTGCTTTGATCTTTGGTGCGTCCGATGGTGTAAACGGGTGAGTGTTCCAAGAGCAGAAGGGGATCGGAGATTACTCCTTCGCGCCGTTGCTGAACCAGGGATTCCTGAAGGTGCCAGGTTTTCTCAAAATCCCGAGCCTCTCCGAGATCACGTAGAGCAAGTGTCATGATCGTTTGTCCTTGGGGAGTGAGAGCCACTCCAGGATTTCGTTGATGGGGCGGCAGTTTACGACGTCCTGACGTCGCAACCATCCTTTTCGGGCCAAGCGGACTCCGTAGGCTAAAAATTGAAGTTGCTCAGTGGCGTGGGCATCAGGGTTGATCGAGCAAAGCACACCCTTGTCCCTGGCTTTGTGCCACCAGCGCCAATCCATATCGAGTCTCCAGGGGTTGCAGTTGAGTTCGATGACGGTGCGGGTTTCAGCGGCACAATCGATGACCTTTTCGATGTTCACCTGATAGGGATCACGCTTGAGAAGGAGCCTTCCGGTGAGGTGGCCAAGCATGGTGACGTGTTCATTTTCCATGGCGCGAATAAGGCGCTTGGTCATGGTTTCTTCATCGAGGGTGAAGGCGTTGTGAACGGATGCGACACAATAGTCGAGTTGGCCGAGGATTTCATCGCTGAAGTCGAGCGAGCCATCTTTGAGGATGTCGACCTCGGTGCCGGCCAAAAGGGTGAAGTCATCCGAGTTCTCGTTGAAGGATTTGATTTCCTTGGCTTGATTCAGGAGGCGTTCTTCGTCGAGTCCGTTGGCTTGAAAGGAGGCTTTCGAGTGGTCTGCGATTCCGAGGTATTGCAAACCATGTTCGCGGGCGGCTTTCGCCATTTCGGAGAGGGTGTTTTTCCCGTCTGAAGCGATAGTGTGATTGTGGAAAGTGCCGCGGAGGTTTTCGAGTTCGATGAGTTCCGGGAGTTCCCCTTTGTCGGCGACTTCGATCTCTCCCCGGTTTTCCCGGAGCTCGGGTGGGACCCATTGCAAGCCGAGTGCGGCGTAGATGTCTTTTTCTTCGTGAACTTCTGGAATAGCCGTTTCGGCGCTTGGGGTGAAGTCGTATTCGTTGAGCGAGAGCCCTTGTTTGAGCGCAAGGGCGCGGAGAGCGACATTGTGTTCCTTGCTACCGCTGAAGTATTGCAGGGCGAAGGGGAAATGATCGTTGCTCACGGCGCGGAGGTCGCATTGTAAACCGTTCTCGAGCCGAATCGAAGCCTTGGTGTCGCCATTGGCAATTACTTCATGGACTTCGGGGAAGTTGGCGAAGAAGTCGGTGAGTTCTGCCGGTTCTGAAGTGGCCACGAGGAAGTCGAGGTCGTGAAGAGTTTCCTTGGAGCGCCGGTAGGAGCCCGCGATGGCCGAGCGGGAGACTTTGGGGTGGTCACGCAGTCGATCCAATAGGGTTTCCGCGAGTGGAGCAACGTCACCAAGACGAAAGCGGTCGGCGAATTTTTCCCGATTGGCAATAGAGGAGAGGATTTTCTCCACCGACTTGGCTCCGAAGCCGGAGAGTTCTGCGATGCTGCCTGATTCGCAGGCCTTTTTAAGGGCGTCAATGGAATCGACATTGAGCTTGTCGTAGAGTGCTTTGATTTTCTTGGGGCCGAGTCCCTGAAGCTCGAAGAGTTCGAAGAGCGTTTCCGGGAACTCCGCTTTGAGATCGTTGTAGTATTCCAATTGACCGGTGGATGCCAGTTCATGGAGTTTTTGTTGGAGGGCCGCGCCGAATCCTTTGATGCCTTTGAGTTCGTCATTGGCAGCCAACTCGACGATGTCGCCATCGAAATTTTGAACGATTTCCGCACCTTGTCGATAGGCCCGGGTTTTGAAAGGGTTGGCTCCTTTGAGTTCCAGCAGGAGGGCGATTTCCTCGAGAGTCGCCACCAAGGTTTCACGGGTCACTGTTGCCATGCCAGCAGGATGCTCCCGGCGGGCATATTTGCAAGACTAAGGCCTCGGCTTGGAAGGATTGATTTGATAGCTCTCTCGCCAGTTATGGCAGAGCCTAAAATTGAATTCTACAACGCCGCGATTGATGCGGTTCAGTCCGGGCAACTTCCCGAGGCTCTCAAAGCAATCGAAGCGTCCTTGATCGAGGGTCCCAACGATGTGCAGAGCTGGCAATTATATGCGGTGATTCTCAATGCCCTTGGTGAGACCGAAAAGGCGGGAAACGCCATGGCTAAGGTTAAGGAACTCGGGCTGAGCGAAGCGGATGAGTTGGTGATGAAGGCGGCCGATGCCATTGGCCAGGGAAAGACGGATTTGGCGATTACGCATTACGAAGATGCCTTGGAATTAGAGCCGGAACGAGCCGAGGTGTATGTCAGTTACGCCTTGGTGTTGATGCAGGGCGGGTATGCCAAGGATGCGGTCGAAGCTTCGGCCAAGGCTGTGGAATTGACCCCGCAAGATGCCTCGGCCTGGTATACCCGTGGGAGAATTCTCCGACTCTCCAATAAAAAAGAAGAAGCTTTGAAGGCCTACGATAAGGCGTTGGCATTGGAGCCAGGTTTGATTCTGGCGAGCTATGAACGCGGAATGGTTTTGGCTGAAACCGGTCAGCTGCAGGAGGCATTGGATTGTTTCGAAAAAGTTCTCAAAAACCACCCGGAAGATGCGGCTGCAGCGGAGGCCAAGGCCAATATTCTGAAGGCGATGGAAGAGTAAGGCTAACCGCTTAAGAGTTCTCTGATCGATTCCTCCAGGTTCTTGATGGCTTCTGGATCGACAAGTTTGCGACCTTCGAGTGTTTGGACGAAGATGGAATCGAGGGCTGCACCCTTCTCGGTGCAGATTCGTGAGTGGACGGTTTGCAATCCGTGGTCATTGACAGTTTTTAGAACGTCGTGAAGAAGTCCAATCCGGTCGAGCGCTTGAATTTCAATGACCGTAAAATGGGGGTCGAGTTGGTTGCTGACCCAGGCTCGGACGGGGAATTTGACAACTTGTTCGGTTTCCGGCTTCAGGAAATTGACCTTCTTTTGAAGGTATTTTGCAGCATCAAAATCCTCGTTTTCACTGATGTCGTAGAGTGTTTTTACGATGGCCTTCTGTTTATTTCGGTCTTCGATTGCCTTGAGGTCCTCGTTGCAGACTCTGAAGAGATCGAGGACGATGCCGTCGGGGCGGGTATAGACATCGGCGGAGAGAATGCTGATTTGATGAGAGGCGAGGGTACAGCAAATTTTTTCGAGGAGGCGTTTGCTGTCGTGAGTGGCGATGATGAGTTCGCTGTAGCCAAACTTTTTTCGCTCGATCCACTGAACGGCGCATTCAAACTGGGTGTTTGGCCGTCGTGAGCGGCGGTCGATATATTGCCAGAGGGCGACAATGTGTTTATTGATGCTACGTTTGCTGCGGAAGCGAAAGTAGCGCTTGGGCATGAGCGAGCAATGCTCATCGAAAGTGGCGTGATACTTTTCCTTGAGGGAGGCTTTTACCTCGGCGCAGACTTCTTCAAATTCAGTCGCGTGAATTTTGATTCGGCTGGTTTCTGTTTCGACTAAAAAGCTCCGGGTGTTTTTGTAGAGTTGGAGAATGAGGCTTTCCTTCCATGGGGACCAGGCTTCTTCGTTGGTTCCGTTGGAGTCCGTAAAGGTGAAAAGAAGAAGGGCGTCAAGGCGGTGTTTGTCCCGCATAAGCTCGGCGAATTCCTCGATGACTTCAGGGTCGTCGATGTTTTTCTTGGTGGCGAAGCGCCAGAGTGTCAGATGGTGGTCCACCAGGAACATGATAAGGGCCCGGCGGCCTCCGGTGATCTGAAGGCGTTTGCAAAGACGGGCTGCCAGTATAGCCGAGCCGTCGATGTGTTCCCTTACGTTTTCGGCGCGTCCGGTGTCGTGAAGAATCAGGGCGATATAGAGGGCGTAGGGATCGGGATGTTTGACGATGATGTCCCGGTAGATTGAGACTTTCGGGTCGTCGTTTTCGACGAGAGCGTCGAGTTGGTCAATGCAACGAAGAGTGTGTTCGTCGGCGGTGTAGCGGTGGAAAAATTCGTGCTGGACGAGACAGTCGAGAGCGCCGAATTCGGGGAGGTAGCGCCCAAGGACCCCGCATCGATGCATCAAGCGCAGGGTGCTGGCAACTTGTCCTTTGCGTTCGAGAATCTCCCGGAACGCTTCGCGGTTTTCACGTCGGACCCGGAAGGAGCGATCAATGAGGTCCCAGCTTTTTTTGATGAGTTTGCGAAGGGAGGGTGAAGGCGTAACCTGATATTTTTGACAGTAGACGAAGAGACGGATGAGGCGATTGGGGTTTTCTTCGAAAATGTTTTTTCGGCGTGCCGAAAGCCGTTCGTTTTGAATGGTGTAATCGTCGAGGGTTTTGGGCTTCTTTTTGATGAGGCCAAAAGTAAGACGGGAGCGAATGCTGGTGTGACCTTCTTCTTTGTGCTGGAGTTCGAAGATTTCGAAGATCGAGCGGGTGTGGTTGTGCACGCTGCGAGCGTGAGTGTAATACTCCCGCATGAACACTTCGATCCGACGGAGGATTGTTTTTTGAGGGTAGCCAAATTCGTTGGCGATGATTCCCTGGAAACGAAGGGTGAGGATGTCGTTTCCTTTGTCGTGGTAGTGAAGAGCGTTGCGGACACGGTGAAGGAAGTTGAAGGCGTCCTTGAGCTCCCGGCGGGCGTGACGGGTGAGAATACGCTTCCGGACAAGCTCGGTCATCGAGCGGGTCCCAGCCTCGGTATCGATGATCCAGTCGAGATTGTGGTAATCGCGGAGGGTTCCCGGACTTTCCTTGATGTTGGGTTCCTGAAGAAAGATGGTGTGAGACCACTTGGCGTGGCGGGTGTTGATATCGAGGCTGCGTTCTTCAAAAAAACGGGTCTTGTCTTTTTCAATACAGTCCTTGCGAAAGCGGTCGCGGAGTTTGCGAAAGAGTTTTTGGTCTCCGACCACGAGACGCGAATCAAGAAGGGCGGTGCGGGACTGCGGTTCCATCTTGGCTTCGGTGATGCATTCAGGGACCGAGCGCGTCGAAGGGAGGAACTTGAATCCAAGGTCCCAAATAACCATTTGAATACCCTTAACAATTTTCTTGGCATCGTCTGAAATCTTGGTTGCGGGTCGATCGACCAAAAAGAGGAGGTCGATGTCCGAACCGGGATTCATTAGGCCTCGCCCGTATCCGCCATTGGCTACGAGGGCGAGTGCGGGTGGATTTTCCGGGTCCGGGAGATAGGTGTTGAAAAGGGCGATGATTAGCTCGTCGGCAACCATGGAACGGGCTTCGGAATGAGCCAGTCCAGCTTCGCCGGCAAGATGGCGCCGATGAAGGTCTTCGTTCTCCCGGGTGATTTGTTCTTTGAGGAAGGAGAGACGCTCGGGCTCAGAGAGCTCGCGCAATGCTACGGAGTCGAGATCCAGTGACACTGTCCGAATGGAGGGTGATGAGAGTAATTAATTACCAACGCGTGGCGGTAGCCTTGTCCCGTCCGCCCCAGCGGGCATAGTAACTACGGCCGGCGGGGAGAGTGTCGAGTGAACCTCGGATGATGCGAACCTCGGCACCGACCCCAACGCGTTCGTAGAGATCGATGATATGGCGGGATTTCATGCGAATACATCCATAGGAGGCGGGATGCCCGATGTATCTTTCGGCTGCGGTTCCGTGAATGTAGACGCATCGACTAAAAGTATTTCGGTTGTGGCTTTCACGACCGCTGAGCCAAAGGATTCTACTTACGATGGGGTCGCGTCCCGGGGAGTTTGGACGAACGACGTCGCCAGTGGGACGGCGGCTCCTAAATACGGTTCCAGAGCGGGCGCCACCACCAATCTTTTTGGCAACAACGTGACGACCCAGAGGTGTCCGGTGAGTCCCGCGGCCGCTTCCCAAGCCAAATTTGGAGGTCGATACCGGGTAGGCTTTGACAGGTTTTCCATCGTTAACCAGAAGCATTTTCTGGTCACGCACGCTTACGACCATCTTGTTCCGTTCATCAAAGGATGGCCCACAGCTGGTAGTGAGAAGGGAGAGAAGGGCGAGGGCCGCGAACGTGATGAGGCGAAAGTGACGCATGGTTGAGAAAGGCAGGTGTCTTAGTCCTTTTTCAAAAATGCGGGCATGAACTGCTCCAGGCTCACCATCTGTTTCAAAGAACTAAGAGAAGTATAGAAAAATCCAACGGGGAATGGAAGAAGCAAGATTGCCGAAGGCCAATTGCCGGCAATGGCGGCGTCGAGCACGACAAAGAGGAAGAAGAAGCCGAAGACGAGTTCGAAGATCGGAGTGAGGCTCTTAATGGCCTTGTACCGGCTCTTTCGGATCTCCATTTTCTTCTGTCCTTCGATGCCATATTTGGGAGTGCGGACAAATCCGGTTTCATGCCCCACGATAGCTTCGATCACGGCCTTGGCGTTATTGACGGCCATTCCTATCCCAAGCGCAAGCAAGAGTGGAAGGTAGCAGATTTCCTTGAGCCAGGTCTTCGGATTGATCGCGATTTGGGCGACAGTGTAAAAGGCCACGACGGAGATTGAGGCGAAGAAGAAGATGGGGAAGTCTACGAGAACACGTCCCATTGTGCCAAGATCCGGAGCCCACTGGTTTTTTGGGTAGATCAGGAAGCAAAGAGCGATCAGGAGAAGATATGCGAAATTGGAAGTCAGGTGTGCCGTTGCTTCCAACTTCACAGCCAGAGGATATTTACTTCTCCAGATGGAAGGAAGGCACTTCTTGCAGCACTGAATGGAGCCCTTGGTCCAGCGGTGTTGCTGGTTCTTGAATCCGGCCATGTCGACGGGAAGTTCGGCGGGAGTTTCGACCTCCTTGAGGAAAATGAATTTCCAACCTTTGAGCTGGGCGCGATAGCTGAGGTCCATGTCCTCGGTGAGAGTGTCATGTTCCCAGCCACCTGCGTCTTCGATGGCTGATTTACGCCAGATCCCGCCGGTTCCATTGAAAGTGAAAAAGCGACCGGAGCGGTTGCGAGCGGTCTGCTCGAGCTCGAGGTGTCCGTCGAGAAACAATGCCTGCACGCGGGTGAGGGCGTTGTAATTGCGGTTCAAGTGCCCCCAGCGGGTTTGCACGAGAGCAATCTTGTCGTTGGTGAAATGGTGGATCGTTTCCTGAAGCAAGTCGGGATTGGGAACGAAGTCAGCGTCGAGGATGAGAATGTATTCTCCCTTGGCGATTTTCATGCCGTTCTCGAGAGCGCCGGCCTTAAAACCAGTGCGGTCGGTGCGGTGAATGCACTCGGCGTCGAACCCTTTCCCACGAAGTCGGGCGGCTCCGGCCATGGAAATGTCGGTGGTCTCGTCGGTGGAGTCATCGAGGATCTGAATCTCAAGTTTGTTCTGGGGGTAATCCAAGGCGGCGACGGCATCGAGGAGGCGATCGACCACATGCATCTCGTTGAAGACGGGAAGTTGAACGGTGACGAGGGGCATTTCGTCGGCAGTGAATTCGCGATCAGGCTGTGGGCGTTTTTTGCCGTGCTTGAAGTAGAGGTAGAGTGTCGACCAGCGATAGCAACCATAGCCGGCAAGGCCAAGGAGGACGACGATGTAGGAGAAATACCAGGCCCAGGATGAGAAGTCGTATGACATAATAATTGGGGAAAGTTTCTAGCGATGCGAAAGGGAAGGGGAATCCGTGGTGGAAACGTCCAGCCGTAGACACGTAATGGGCTGTTTCTTAAGGAATGTCAAGGATTGGAACCGTTAAATCATCTCGTATCCTACGGGGAAAATCTTACTTTGGGGAGAAGGGGAGTTATCTCGGGGAAGCGCTGGACAAAAGTGGGATTCCTCGGTTTTCTCGCTCCGCGATGACAATTGAACCAATCGGAGACTATCGGGCAATTTGGGGTGAAGGACCTATTTGGTGGCAAGGAAAGCTAATTTACGTTGATATTGAGGGGCATCAGGTCATTCGTTTCGACCCGGAGACTGGAGCGGAGGAGACCTGGGATGTCGGTCAGCGCGTGGGCACGGTGGTTCCCCGGGAAGGAGGAGGCTTGGTGATTGGAGGAGATACGGGATTTTTGTTTCTCGATGAGATAAGTGGGAAAATCACCCAAATCACTGATCCTGAGCCTGATAAGAAAAACAATCGCATCAATGACGGGAAATGTGCCCCGGATGGGAATTTTTTCGCGGGGACGATCAGCTTGGTGAAAAATGAAGGAGATGCGCGGCTGTATCGCTTGACTCCCGAGCTCGAGGTGTCGGAAGCCTATGGGCCGGTGACGAATTCGAACGGGATCGTTTGGTCGGCTCAGGGCGATATTTGTTACTATATCGACACCCCGACCAAGGCGATTTTGGCCTTTGATTACGACGAGGGGGTGCTTGCTAATCCCCGGGAGGTGGTTTCGACAGCGGGTTTGGACTCCTCGCCGGATGGCATGGCGATCGATGAAAACGGCCATCTCTGGGTGGCTTTTTGTCATGGAGCCTGTGTAATTTGCTATGATCCGTCCACCGGATCTGAAGTGCAACGGGTTGATTTACCGTGTCTTGAGACGACAGCAGTAGCATTTGGAGGTGAGGATTTGTCAGATCTCTATGTTACGACCGGAAAGCACAAGAGCGAGGTGGAAGAGCATGCCGGGCGCTTGTTTGTGATTAAGGGATTGGGGGTTAAAGGGCTTCCAGCTCATGCTTTCAAGGGCTGAGGATTTGCGATTCATTTCACTTTTCCTAAATAACTGGAGGCACATCATGTTGTGCTATTTTTCAAAAATAGCGCAAGATGTTGTATTTTTATGCCTGATCCCTTGTCGGGTCTCCATCATCGTCGTAACGTTTTCGAGTTCCTTGGAGTCGCCTTCTCCGAGCAATTTTTCAGCGACGACGATCATGTATTTAAAATCTCTCTCTCTCCACGGCTTTAAGTCATTTGCCGATAAGACGATCTTTGAATTCTCCCAGGGAGTGACTGGGATTGTGGGTCCCAATGGTTGTGGTAAGTCCAATGTCGTTGATGCGGTTCGTTGGGTCCTGGGTGAAACCTCGGCCAAAGCGCTCCGTGGAGGTGAGATGGCAGACGTTATTTTTAATGGAGCGGATAAGCGGAAGGCGCACGGGATGGCGGAAGTCACCCTGACTCTGGCCGATTGCGAGCAGGCACTGAAAACAGAATTTAATGAAGTCTCCGTGACCCGCCGGGTCTATCGAGATGGAAAATCCGAGTATTTGATTAACGGAACCCGTTGCCGCCTTCGCGACATCGGGGAGTTATTTATGGATACCGGTATCGGTCGTTCGTCCTATTCCATCATGGAGCAGGGGAAGATCGATCTGTTGCTCTCGGCACGCCCGGAGGATCGTCGTCAGGTTTTCGAGGAAGCGGCTGGAATTACCAAGTCGAAGAAGGAGAAAAAGGAGGCCCTGCGGAAATTGGAGTATACCGAAGGTAACTTGCTTCGGGTTTCTGATGTTCTTGCTGAACAGAATCGGCGGATCAATTCTCTGAAGCGTCAGGTTTCCAAAGCTCGCCGTTACCAGGCTCTTGCCAAAGATGTCAGGGTTCTTGATACCCACCTGAGTCATCGACTTTATGAAAAACTCACCGGAGAGCGTGAGGAATTGACCGTTTCACTGAATTCCTTGGAAAAGCAGCGCGATGTCATTGAGGTCGAGATGCCGCAACACGAAGCTGCGGTGGTCAACGCTCGCGACAAGGCGCAGGCTCTCGATGCCGAACTTTCCGGATTGCGGCAGCGACTTTCCGATAAGAAGAATGCCATCGCCGTGGCGAAAAACCGTATTGCTTTCAATGAAGAGCGAAAAGGGGAACTTGGCGAGCGTCTTGAGCAGAATAAAAATGAAATCAACGAGACCGATTCCAGTCTCATCGAGCAGCAGGAGACCTTGCAACAAAGTCAGGCTGCTCTCGAGGAGTTGGAAAAGCGCATTGCGGAAAAAGAAGCGCAAGCTGAAGAACGCCGCCAGGCCTCCGGGTTACTCGCCAAAGAACGACATGAGGTCGAAAATCAGCTTCGTCGTGCCCGGGCGGAAGCCAACGCTACCCAGAATATTATCGCCTCGGCCCAGGCTAAGATCGAAAGCGCCCTGAGCCAAATGGAAGGCAACAAGGATCGCATGAAGCAGCTCGTTGAAGAGTCCGAGCGTCTTCGTGGCGAACAGACCAAGGCGGTTGCCGAACGAGATCAGTTCGTGAAACTTCTTGAAGAACACCAAAAGGCCCTGCCTGGTCTAGAGGAAGCACTTGAGAAGACGAAGAGGGAATTTGAAGAAGTACGAGCTTCACTAGATGTCGCCCGAAAAACGGCAGCGGAAGCCCACCGGACTTTGGCTCAGAAATCCTCCCGCCTGGAGGTGTTGAAGCAATTGGTTGCGAGTGGCGAGGGGCTTCAAAAAGGAACCCAGGCTGTTCTCAAGGGACTGAATGATCCAGATTTGATCAAGCCTGGTTTGAAAGGCCTGCTGGGTGCGCAACTCAAGGCTCCTGACGAATACGCGGTTGCTGTGGAATCCGCGCTCGATCGTTATTTACAGGCTATCATCGTGCGCGATGAGGAGCTCGCTGATGTGATCGTCGAGCGTTTGCTCGAAGGGAAAAAAGGAATGGCCTCGATCATTCCCGAGAGCTTCCTGCCAGCCTCCAAAGGCACACAAATCGAAGCTCTTCCCGAAGGGGCGTCAGCATGGGCTCTGGATGTGGTCAAGGTGGACGCCAAGTTTGTTGGTTTGATGGAAAAACTTCTCAGTGAGGTGCTCATCGTGCCGGATCGCGCGGCCGCATTGAAGCTTCGCTCCGGATACCCCGAGCTGATCTTTGTGACCAAGAGCGGTGAAATTTTGACGCCCGAGGGAGTGCTTCGAGGAGGTAGTAGCGGAGGGAAGGACAATTCTGTTCTCAAGCGAAACAACGAGATCAATGCTCTCTCCGCCGAGGTGGGGGAACTGGCCAAGGCGGAGGAAACAGCCCAACGGGAAATTCTCACCGCCGAGGAACGAACCAAGGAACTGCGCGAAGAATTGGAGCAGGCGAAAGATCGTCTGCAGCGTCATCGCGTTGAAGAGTCCACCCTCAACGGGCAGCTCAAACTGGCGAAACGCGAAGCGGATAGCATTGACTCGAAAGTTGGGAACAACCAGTGGGAGCGTGAAGAACTCGAAGGCCGCGAAAAGACCGCTACGATCCCGGCAGGCTTGGAAAGTCGCATTAGAGAGCGAATACGTCGACGATGAGCCCGCAGGAGCCGGTGCGCCC
>NHEN01000014.1 GCA_002172625.1 Verrucomicrobiaceae bacterium TMED86
AATTTGTAGCTGAGCTTGGTATGGTCGACGCCCATTTGGTGAAGGATGGTGGCTTGGAGATCGTGAATATGGATGGCATCCTTGTCGTAGTGGTGTTTGTTGGCGTTGACGGGAGAGCCGTCGGGGCGGACGATTTTGGAGCCGTATTTGTCAGTGTGACCGACG
The DNA here is from genome assembly GCA_002172625.1 of Verrucomicrobiaceae bacterium TMED86. GTDB lineage: Bacteria > Verrucomicrobiota > Verrucomicrobiia > Verrucomicrobiales > Akkermansiaceae > SW10. The sequence continues at coordinate 166 of NHEN01000014.1, forward strand.
GTGATGCCGCCCTTGATGCCGCCGCCGGCCATCCACATTGAGAAACAGGCCTGATGGTGATCGCGACCGTAGTTGTCTTTTTTGATGAGCCCCTGTGAATACGGTGTGCGTCCGAATTCGCCGCCCCAAATGACGAGGGTGTCTTCGAGGAGGCCGCGTTGTTTGAGATCCATGACCAGAGCGGCAGAACCGCGGTCGGTTTTTTTGCATCGATCGCGCATGGAGCCGGGGAGTCCGCCGTGGGCGTCCCAGCCCTGATGGTAGAGTTGGATGAATTGGCAGCCGCGTTCGGCGAGGCGCCGGGCTTGCAGGCAGTTTGCGGCGTAGGTGCCGGGTTGCTTTGCTTCTTCGCCGTAGAGGTCCCAGGTGGATTGTGGTTCGTCCGACATGTCGGAGGCCTCGGGAACGCTGGCCTGCATGCGATAGGCCATTTCGTATTGCGCGATGCGGGACTCGATTTCGGGATCGAGTTCTTTGTAAAATGCTTCTTTGTTGAGGGCATTGAGTTTTTGGAGCATCGAGCGTCGTGACTCGTTGCTGACACCCTTGGGGTTTTTGAGGTAAAGCACGCGGTCTTCGCCGGAGAGGAATTGCATTCCCTGATGGCGGGAGTCGAGGAAGCCCGATCCCCAGAGGCGGGAGTAGAGTGGTTGGCCGCCGCCGTTTTTACTGACCATGACAATAAAGTTGGGGAGATCGGAATTGTCGGTGCCGAGGCCGTAGGAAAGCCACGACCCAAGGCAGGGACGTCCCGCGATTTGCGCGCCAGTTTGGATGAAGGTGATGGCGGGATCGTGATTGATGGCATCGGTGTAGACATTGCGCATGATGCAAATGTCGTCGGCGATTTTTTGAGTCCACGGAAGCAGGTCGGCATTCATCTCCTGACCGGATTTGCCAAACTTGCCAAACTTGAAGACCGAGCCTGCCATGGGCTTGGACGATTGGTTGGAGGACATGCCGGTGGCTCGGCCGTGGGCCTCGGGCGGGAGTTCCTCGCCGTGGTGTTCCTGGAGATAGGGCTTGTGATCGAAGGTCTCAAATTGCGAGGGGCCGCCGGATTGGAAGAGGTAGATCACCCGCTTGGCTTTAGGGGTGAAGCCGGGGCTTCCAAGGACGCCGGAATGATCGGAGTCGGAGGCTTTGGCCATCATGGAGGCGAGAGCCATGCCTCCGATGCCGGTGGTGGACTTTTTGAAGAAGTGGCGTCGATTGACCGCAAAAGGATCGTTGGGAATGATAGGGTTCATCGGACGGGATTGTTAGCGTTTCCAGACGGCTGCGTCGGTGTTGTAAGTGGCCTGACAGACGACGGTAAGAGCGGCGGACTCGATGGGGTCGAGATCCTTTGGTAAGGGCTTGAGTCCGATTTTGAGAAATGCTTCGGCCTCCTTGGGGTTGGCTTTGAAATAGTTTCGCTGCTCGGCGAGAATAGCGGTGAGGAGTTCGAGCTCTTTCTCGGTAGCTTCGCGGCTGGTGACAGTTTTCCAGGCAGCTTTGATCCGGGATGCGTCGTCGCCATGTTTTTGAAGCATGTTGGCAGCGAGATTGCGGGCTGTTTCGACGAATTGGGTGTCGTTGAGAAGCACGAGCGCCTGGGCCGGGCTGTTGGTGCGACTGCGTTGCACGCTGCAGACTTCGAGCGATGGCTTGTCGAAGATGATCATGTTGTTTTGCGGCTTGGTGCGGCGCCAGTAGCTGTAGAGGGAGCGCCGGTGGACGTGATCAAGGTTACCTTTTCGATTGTGGACCGGGTCGTAAGGTTTGACCGGTGGGCCGCCGCGTTTGTCGCTCAGGAGCCCGGAAGTGAGAAGAGCGGCATCGCGGATTGCCTCGCCGGTGAGACGGTGGGAAGGGCCGCGGGCGAGGAGCTTGTTGGCGATGTCGAGTGACTGGAGCTCGGGTGTGAGCACAGAGTCTTGCCGGTAGGTCGCGGAGAGGGCGATCTGTTTGACGAGGTGCTTGGTGCTCCAGTTGTGATTGATGAAGTCGCGGCAGAGCCAGTCGAGGAGTTCGGGGTGGGTGGGGAGGTCGCCTTGCAAACCGAAGTTTTCCGTCGTGCCGACGAGGCCATTTCCGATGAGCTGTTGCCAGATGCGATTGATGTAAACACGGGTCGTGAGCGGGTGATTGGGAAGAGTGAGCCATTGGGCTAGGCCGAGGCGATTACGTGGAGCGCCTTTAGGGAAGGGTAGGAGGAAGGCGGGCGTGTCGCGGGTGACTTTGTTTTCCTCGGTTCGCTCGGCGGTGAATTCACCACGGGCGAGAAGGTAGGCGGGGCGCGGGGTGTCCATCTCTTCCATGACGGGGACTTCGGTGAAGGTGTCTTCGAGTTGGACGAGCGCCTTTTGGGCGGCGGCATATTCGTCGCGGGCTTTGCGATAGTCTGTGTTGTGGTTGGAAAGGTAGTAGGGGTAGAGGTCTTTATCGGCAGCTTTTCGGGCGCTTTGATCGATATCTTCGAGGCCGGCGAGATGACCGACTTCGAGCGGAGTGAGAGCCCGGTCGAAGGTGATGAGTTCGTCGACGTGCCCTCCTTTGAATCCAGGGCCGCGGAAGATGGCACCGAGGGTGAAGTTACCAGCGGTGTAGGTTCTGGTGTTGACACTTTTATAAAGTTTATCGCCGACGATTTTAGTTTCGAGGGGAAGGCCATTTTTATACATGGCGAGTCCTTTGGCGGTGCTGGAGGCGTCGTAAGTGACGGTGACGTGATGCCATTCGTTTTTCGGAATCTGGGCGATGGTTTTGATGCCGATACCATTGTCGGGCCAATGGCGGAAGACGCGTGCGGTCAGGAAGCCATTTTCGGTGCGTAAGTCGATGCCGTTGTAGCCAACTTCCGTTCCGTGGGCGCGCTGCCAGATGACGACGGAGCGCTTTTCGCGCAAGGTGTCCTTCATCCAAAGCCCAACCGAGAAGGGGGTGTAGCGATCTTTAATGAAGAAGTTGCCGGTGGAAGCTCCACGGTCGCCGTCGAGGATGATGGCCGAGCCGTGAACTTTTGGGCCTTCCGTATAGTGAATGTCAGCAAGGCTCAGGCTAGGTGGCTTGGGTTTGATGAGGCGATTGTTTTTGTCCTTCTTCACCGGGCCGGGAGGCGGGGGTGTGCGGGATTCGAGTGGCTGCTTGTGATCTTTGTCGAAATCGAAGTGGCCGCTGAGGTCGGCAAGGGAAAGCTTGAGAGGCACTGGTGGGCTTTCCCCTTTTGGGGGGGTTGGATTGAGAGCGGTAGCTTTCCATTCTTGGAATTTCGAGCCGAGATCTTTGTCGAGCTGAGCTAGTTTTTTTTGTGCTGCGGCGACACGTTGCTTGCGCTTTTTGAGTTCGGCTTCCTGGGCATCAGTGGGGAGGAGAAGGCTGGGCGGAGGGGAGATATTTCCGTGGATGTAGAGGCCGTTTTCATTGATGGAATTAAAGAAGGAGAAAAGCTGGTAGTAGTCCTTGGCTGTGATGGGATCGTATTTGTGATCGTGGCATTTTGAGCATTCCATAGTGAGGCCAAGGAATGCCGTGCCCATGGTGTGGACGCGATCGGAGACGCCGTCGACAAAGAACTCGAGGGCGTCGGAACCACCTTCATTGGTCATACGATTAAAGCGATTGAATGCCGTAGCGAGCTTTTGATCTTTGGTGGCATCGGGAAGAAGATCTCCGGCGATATTCCAGGTAACGAAGTCTTTGTAAGGAAGGTCTTGCTGATAGGCCCGCACGACCCAGTCGCGGTAAGGCCAGGCGGTGAAATTCATGTCGGAGTGGTAGCCCCAGGTGTCAGCGTAGCGGGCGGCATCGAGCCAATCGAGCGTCATGTGCTCGGCGTATTCGATGGTGGTGAGGAGGGTATCCACAGCTTTTTCGTGAGCCTTGGCAGGGGATGATTTGAGATCAGATTGAAAGGTGTCGAGTTGTGCCTGGGTCGGAGGGAGTCCGGTGAGGTCGAAGCAAACGCGGCGGAACCAGCGAAGGGGATCTGCCTCGGGGGAGGGCTTGAGATCGTTGGCCTGAAGCTTGGCGACGACGAAATTGTCGATGGGGTTCCTTGGCCAGTCCATGGAGCTGGTGGTTGGAACGGAGACTTCATCAGGAAGGGGAACGAAGGCCCAGTGAGGTTCGTATTTGGCGCCTTGTTTGATCCAAGCTCCAATGATTTCTTTTTCGGAATCGGTAAGGACGAGATTAGATTCTGGAGTGGGCATGACCTCATCGGGGTCGTTTGAATTGATGCGCAGCCAAACCTCGGAGTTTTCAAGTGAGCCGGGGACGATGGCATGCTTCCCCGGCGTGTCCTTAAGCGCGGCGTAAGCGGAGGCTTCGTCGTCGAGGCGCAGACCGGCTTTGTTGTTGGTTTTGTCCGGGCCGTGGCAAAGGAAGCATTTGTCCGAGAGGATGGGGCGAACGTCAGTGTTGTATCCTACGGAATTAGCACCCAATTCGAGGGATTGGGCGGAAAAGGTCAGGAGGACGATGAGTTTGCGAAGCGTCATTTTGTGGAAAGATGTATCGTAATTTTCCGATGAAAGGATCAAGGAGCGATTTTCCGGGATTCGTCTTTTTCAGAGAGTTGACGGGCCATTTTTTGGCGTCGGATCCGATGTAGGGTTTGCCGTCGGGCTTTGGCTTGTCGGCCCAGAAACAGGGGCAAGGCTGAGGTGGTCATGCTTGTCCCTGATGGGAGGGGTGAGCTTTTTAGCGACGACACTGGTTGGATCCATTTTCAAAGCGGCATCTGCCCGGGAGTGATTCCGGGCGCGACAGTTGGCAGGCAAGGGAATCGTTGCAGTGAGGACGAGAAAGAGCTTCGAAAACATGGAGTGTGGATCTAAAATACTGGAATGGTGGACTGGGCCTATCAGGGGAAGAAAAGGTTCCTCGTGTTACGGTGATTCCGAGGTAGCATGGACTTATTCGAAAGAATCATGTTTGAATTTGAAACCTCAAATATCGTCTTTGGCATTCTCTTTAGTTTGATTGGGTTTTGTGCCTTTTGGTATGGGCGGAAGATGGAATACTGGCAGCCCTTGGCGATTGGGCTGGCGATGATGGTGTATCCGTATTTCACGCCAAACTGGATGTGGACACTCGGGGTGGGGCTGTTCTTGAGTGCGGTGCTTTGGCGGCATCACGACGAATAAGCGAATCTTTTCATTCCACTCTTTGAGGAAGGGTTGAGATCTGAGAGGCTGCCCTGTGTTTGAAAATCCAGGAGCCATGTTTCGTTTTTGTTTCTTATTCTCGATTCTTATTGGGAATGTCCTCGCTGATGACGATAAGACCTTGAGGGTCTTTATTTTTGCGGGGCAGTCGAATATGGTGGGCTCGGATTCCAAGGTTGCGGATATTCAACGCTTTCCTCCCTTCGTGGGATTGGAGAAGCCACAGAAGGGAGTGAGGTTTTCTTACTCCATTGGCAGGGAGAATAAGATGAACTCGGAGGGCTGGGTTGATCTGCAGGCAGTAAACAAAGTGGTAGGACCTGAGTTGAGTTTTGCCCGGAAGGTGACCGAGAGCATCGAGGCGCCGATCGCGATCATCAAGGTGGCGGCTGGAGGGACCCATTTAGGCGGAGATTGGAATCCAAAAGATCCGATCGGATTTAGAATGTATCCTCTGGCGTTGGAGGTGATTCGGAAGTCGCTCGCGGAATTGGATCGGAATAAGGTTCCGTATCGTCTGGAGGGCTTTATGTGGCATCAAGGTGAGAACGATATGTTCAATGGAGAGTATCAGGCGAATTACGGAGCGAATTTGAAGAAATTCCTCGCGAGTTGGCGGCGGGATTTGAAGTCGCCCGGGTTGAAGTTTTATATCGGTGAGTTGTGCACCAAGACGATTTGGGGAATGGATCTGCGACCGCGGATGTATGCCATTAGTTTGGGGCAGCGGGAGGTGACGAATACAGATCCACTAGCGGAGTATGTCCCGACTTCACATGTCGGGGTTGAGATTGGAGGTGGAGTAGGGCTGCATTATCACTACGGGACTCTGGGGCAATTGCAGCATGGAGAGAACTATGCGGAGGCTTATTTGGAGTCGATTGGGAAAAAGAAGGAGGTTGAGAGGAGTCTTAAAAAATGGCCCTACAAAAAGGGAGCGAAGGTGAAGCTCTTTGTGATGGCGGGACATCGGAATATGGAAGGCGAGAGGGCTTTTGTTCAGGACCTCCCGGAAGGTCTTCGTGAGGATGATCCTTCAATCGCTTATAGATACAGTCTCGGTGGTGGGTATCGAGTGTCAGATCAATGGGAGCCCCTGGGTGCGGTGGGATACTACGAGACTTTTGGTCCTGAGTTGAGTTTTGCGCGGGAGCTTAAGAAGAAGGTGAGCGGAAATATTGCTATTGCGAAATTTACCCACAGTGGATCGCAAATGAACGATTGGACTCCGGAGGGGAGTGAGGCCAAGTCTCGAAATCTCTATCCTCGCTTCGTTGATTTCATCAGAACTTCGGTAAAAGAGCTGAAGGACAAAGGACATCAGGTTGAGTTGGCGGGCATCTTTTATCACGTGGGCGAAAACGACATGTCGATGCCTCCGTACCGGAAGAAATCACCCGAGTGGTTAAAGTCGACGGTTGAACAAGTTCGGCAGGATTTGAAGAGGCCCAAGCTCAAGTGGATCGTCAGCCAGCAGGCGCCGACGGATGATAAGCGAGTGAATGAGATTGAGGTGATGTCGAAGTTTGAGTCGCTGGCCGCGAGTGACCGTAGTATGGTTCATCTTAAGGCCCTCGATTTGCCAGAGCAGGAAAAGAAGTTGGTTCTCGATTCGGCCGGAGTGATTCGCTTGGGCGAGATCCTGGCGGGAGGATATTTGAAATCGGTCTCTCGTAAAAAGGCATTCTTGCTTCCGGAGGGAACCAAGGTGATCAAGAATTTGGTTTATTCCGAGCCAAAGGGGAGTCCGCAGTTACTTGATTTGTATCTCCCCAAACAGGCGGCCTCACCATTGCCAGTGATTGTTTGGGTTCATGGAGGGGGGTGGAAAAACGGGAGTAAGGAAAATCCGCGTCATGCGGCGTGGTTGGCCGCAAAGGGCTTTGCGGTGGCGAGTATTAATTATCGTTTGACGAGCGAAGCCCAGTGGCCGGCTCAGATTGATGATTGCCGGGCTTCGGTGAGGTGGCTTCGCAGGAATGCCCCGAAATACGGATTGGATGCGGATCACATTGGCGCGTTTGGTTCGTCGGCGGGAGGGCATTTGGTGGCTCTGATGGGGACGCGTCCCTATGCGGATGAAGCCAGCCGGGTGCAGGCGGTTTGTGATTGGTTTGGTCCTTCGGAGTTATTGACGATGCCGCCGAATATGGTGGCCAATGGTCGAACTGAAGAACAGGTCGCGAAATCCAATGGCGCAATCTTATTGGGCGCGACGGTGAAAGATGTGCCGAAATTGGCGAAGGAAGCGAGTGCGTTGGATAATGTGAGTGCGGATGATGCTCCCTTTCTAATTATGCATGGAAGCGAAGATCCTGGCGTGCCGATCGATCAGAGTCGGAAACTGCATGCTGCTTTGCTTGGAGCCGGGGTTCCCAGTGAGTTTCATATCGTAAAAGAGGCCGGTCACGGAGGTCCACTTTTTGCGACTCCGGAAGTGAAAGCCAAGGTGGAGGCGTTTTTCCGCCGAACCCTTATCAACTGAGTTGATAATTTCTTTGGGGTTGGATGGCGTTTGGAGGTAAGATGGTAAAGGTATTTTGGTAAGCAATCGGAAATGAACGTAAAAAACTGGCGACCGATTAAGGCCGCCTGTCCTGAAAAGTGGGTGCGTTAGCTTTCGTTATTCGGACTCGTTGGAGGAGTCCCCCTACTCGTCGTTGCTTCCGGCTGACAAACGCTTTTTGAGAATTTCTTTCCCGTCTTCGGCGCGGGCTGTGACGCGGTCAGTCAGGCCGCGTTGCATGAAGCGGTCTAGGATCTTCAGGGCCCAATCACCTTTTTGCTTACTCATGGCATTGACGACCCGGATTTGCTCTGACTCGCTCAAGGCGAGGGGCGCGGTGTCATCCCAGAGGAGAGGAAGGTCATCTCCACTGATGTCCGGTCTCTCCGTGAGGAATTGAATCATGGCGGAGAAGCCTTGTTTTCTCATGGTGCCTTGCTCTTCGTTCTCAACGAAAGTAGAGAGGGTTTTGAATTGGCCGGTATCGGGCCACTCGCGAAGTCCGGCGATGGCGGCGAGTTGGAGTTTCATATCCGAGCCATTGAGGTGGGTGCTGATCAATTCGGCTGCCCGGCTTCCTCCGGCTGTTCCCAATATTTGTAACAACTGCTCCCGGACTTCTCCCTCGGTAGTGCTTCGGAAGGAGGAAATGATACGAGCGGCGAAGGACGATTTATCCGGGGCTTTTTTGATGACGGCCTTTAGGGTTCTCACTGCGGCGCGCCGGACATCGCCTTGCTGGGCGTCCGAAACAATATCCAGGAGCTGTTCAAGGTCATCGGGGGTGGCCATTTTTTCGGTGGCTTCAAGAGCGGCTACACCGAGTTTGGCTTCGGTCGTGGAACTGGCGAAATCGATCAGGTGGGGAAGGGCCGAGGGCTGACTGCGAAGTTCAAGGACTTTGAAGAGATTGATGCGGGCGTCTTCGCTCATCTGGGTTCGGGTGGCATACTTGGCGACCACATCATCAAGATCGGATCCATCGGTGGTCGTAGCAATTCTGAGAGCCTCCATGTAGGTCTTTCTGACGCCCTTTTCTTTGGAGTCCGGAGTGATGATCGTATCGAGAAGCAGGGTGATGTCGCTCTTGGTGAGTTCGATCTCCTCTGGATAATTGGAAGGGCCCGCATTGAAGGGTGCGGTGATTTCGGCAAGGCGGGCCATTTTGTCTTTTTGGGCTTTTTTGCCGAGCAAAACAATTCCTGCAATGAGGATGCCGACGACGAGGAGGGCGGCAATGACTCCCTTGGCAGCTCCGCTCATTCCTGTTTTCGCAGGAATGGAAATAGCCGGTGTTTCTTCGGATGGAGTGGGGGCAGGTTCTGCTGGTGTTGCAGTTGGAGCTACTGCGAGAACCGGGGTTTCCACGGGGTTTGGAGCAGCTTTTTCTAACTGGGGTCCTTTGACTTTAATTACAGGTTCGGAAGCTGCTGACGGCGGGGTTGGAGACGTTTCCTCGGCCTTGGCTTGAATGGTGGCTTCAGGGATATTGAATTTTGGAGCAGCTCCCGTAGTGGAGGGAAGAGGCTCTGACATTTTAGGTGTCTCCGGAGAGGCCGGAGCCGAGACTTGGAGAGGTGCCGGAGCCGTCACCAATGACTGGGATTGGATGGGATCAGGGCTTGTTTCAGTTTCCGGTGCCGGTGCTTGGACCGGAGAATCTGGAATGATGAGTTTTGGTGCGGCTGCAGCGGCAGGCTCCTCTATTTTTGGTGGAGCCAT
>NHEN01000015.1 GCA_002172625.1 Verrucomicrobiaceae bacterium TMED86
CATTGTCCCATTGTCGCCCCGGACGGTATTGCATGGAATCGTATTGAATCCGTGCGAAGGTAAAGACATCCTCTTCAAAACCTTTGTCGAGTGTCCACGCAGGGTAGTCGTTGCGGTTGGCAACCGGGCCACGTCCGCTCCTGAATCCACGCTGGAATTGCGCAGCACTGATCACGGCAAACAGAGAGAATGCTGTACCGAGTACGGTCAGGAATGCTTTGTGTCTTATCAAGAAGAACACGCTTGTTTCTGCCCAGCTTGTTCCTTGCGTAAGGTCCAGTGAAGACCCATTGCAGGTAGCAGCAGGAAGACGATAACCATCGTTTTCATTTCAATCAGTGTTTGAAACATCATGGCATTGTAGGTTAATCGGTCCATGGAGAGGATAGCGTTGTGGATGGGGTAAAGCTGGTCACTCATGAGTACGAGTGGCAGGCACAGCGTGAGGATTAAGAAGCCCAAAACGCTAGCGCGGTAAAGAGACTTGACGATCAGCCAAGGCGTGTCAAAGTTCTTTTCTTCATTGCTTATCATGGTTGGTCCAAAGGCGGTTTGGAAACGGATGCGGGTTCATTGCCTCTCTGCGGCTTGCATCTCTTCCAGCGTTAAACGGTTGTCGTTGTTGGTGTCTCGTGATTGAAACAGCTTAGTCAGTGCGGGAATATTCCGGTTTGCCGGGTCGCCAATGAATTCTTTTAGCGTAACGAAACCATCCTGATTTTGATCACGTCGTTGGAATAGTTTGGCGGGGTCCCGCTGATTCCGGTTGTTTTTTTGCATCACACTCTTCGGATTCCCCAAACGCTGCGGACCGGCTTTGCGGGCGGGCTGAGCAGAGCTGGATGTTTTCGCTGCGATTGGGGCAACTGCCGGACCACCCGGTGTGGCGACTGCTGCTGGATAGGGTGTCGCGACTGGATTGTCGTAGGGAATCAGATAACGAGGGTCCGGTTTGACATCTGCAGGCGCACCGCCGAGTGCACTGACCATGTTTTTGCCACGTTTCTCCGGATCGTAGCGGGCGGTTGCCGGTAGTGAGTCGACCCACTTGTCAAGCTTCTCTGTCAGCGTCTTGACGAGTTCGGGCTTCTGGTAGGCAAGGTTCGTCAGTTCGGCAGGGTCTTGGGCGATATTGAAAAGGACCGTTGTGTCGTCTTTTCGCCACAGTTTCCAGTCACCCTCGCGGATTGCCTGCCCGGTGTAGAAGTCCCAGTACATGGGCTGGCTGCGGCTGAGTTCATTGGCAGTACCGGCCAAGCGAGGCATCAAATCAATGCCATCGAATTCGGGAGGAATGTCGCCTCCGCCCAAACGCAAGGTGGTCGCTGTGAAATCAAGTGTTGTGACCATTTCATCGATCACCTGCCCGGGCTGAATTTTCCCTTTCCAGTAGGCGAACATGGGCACGCGGATGCCACCCTCATGAAGCCAGCCTTTTACACCTCGCATCGGTACGTTGTTGGATCCATTCCAACTACCGATGGGGCTGTTGTGAGTCTGTTTCCCAGGCGCGCCGTTGTCTCCAGCAAACAGAATTAGCGTGTTTTCCTCGATCCCATTCTTTTGAAGTGTTTGAACGAGACCACCGATGGCATCATCCATGGCTTTGAGTAATGCCAGGCCCTGCCGTCGGACATCGTTCTGGGCTTCGTTGTATTGTGGATAGGTCTGCTTGGGAAAGTTCTGATAATACGGGTCGGTCTTCCTGATCATTGGTACGTGTGGCCCATAGATGGGGAAATACAGAAAGAACGGCTTGGTTTTGTTGCGCGTGACGAAAGCCTCGGCAAACTTGCCCTGCAGGATGACTCGATTTTGCAGCTCTTTGGGCCAAGTTGATTTTTTTTGGTGGGGAACCAAGTTGCCTTCGAGATCAAGGTTGGTGCTTCCCGTTGTCATCGCACCCACCCAGTACTCGTCAAAGCCGCGACTACGAGGATCGTACTTGTTGGTTGTGTCATCATTGGGGCCGCAGTGCCATTTGCCTGAGAAACCAGTGACGTAGCCGAGTTTCTTCATGCGATCTGCGATCGTGAGCAGTGGCTTGCCAGCCATGTCCGTTCTTTCAGGGTAAACCCTTGGCAGATTGCCCATCCCGGCACCCGCGTCCATTTTGTTGTCTGCGAATCCAAACTCGTTTTGAATCCGACCGGCCATCAAGCCACAGCGTGATGGGCGACATTGCGGTGCCGAACTGTAGCCAGACCTCATCAAAGCACCGCCCTTCGCCAACGCATCCATATTGGGGGTGTCGACATTGCCGTCGATCCCATGAATACCAAGGTCCGTGTAGCCATGGTCATCGGAATAAATGATGATGACGTTCGGCTTGGCCTTCACTTCCGCCCCCATCGTCTTGGATGAACATGGGAAGGCGAATGCCACCAACACGCAAATTGTAAGAACACGATTCATCAGGTTTCTCTAGGATTTAGTTCGTTCGGCATTACACGGGTAGGTGTGAACACATTGATCATCGCTTTCACAGTTGAATTCGTCATCCCAAGTAAGCTAATCCCTTGGATGGCGCCGTGCGTTGGAACTGCGGGTGATTCAGTGAGATGATTCTCGTCATCTTCCTGATGCTGACGATGCGTGGCTGGCCTTCCATTGTAGCTGTTGCAATCACTGCACAAGTTGTCGCTACCATTTGCTACAAAGTCTGACGGAAAAAATGAAATGGGCGCAGGGGGAGTTCCTATCTGGTGGTGACCAAAGAATATTGATCGAAGATTAGCGAAATGCATTAAACTAGCCGCGACGCACCAACTGCCTGTCTCATCAGAGGTTCACACCACCGTCCGCGTTACCGCACTTTTTTGAATGAGTCGAAGTTTGAATACCACCCGCACTGTATCGTTTTGTATGGCACTCCTGCTCGCTGCACCCTGTATCGCTGCACCCTGTATCGCTGGTGATGAGGTCGCGGGTCCGGGACTCGCAAAAGCATTGGTCGACAATTTTGGGGATGCAAAATTCAGAGAGCGGCAGGCAGAACGTGGGGCATGGCAGTTTAAGGATGAAGTCGCGAGTTGTGTGTCCGACCCCGTTTTGTACAAGAAATACAAAAACCACGGACCGATTCTCAAGTGGCCTCGCAAATTTGACGACGCCAAAATTCAATTCGAAATGAAGGCCAAGAATTGTCAACGTGTCGTGTTCACGCTCAATGGTGATGGCCATATCTTCCGCGTCACCTTGGCGGATGAACGACCCGATGCACCTGCGGGTACATCCAAGGTTCCTACACGTTTGATTGCGTGGGCAACCAAGTCTTCCAAGCAGAACAAGGGCGACACGATCAAACCCAAGGGGATGCCTGACCTGACGGATGTCAATGATGAATGGGTGGCGGTGAAACTCGATGTGAAAGGAACGCAGGCGGTGCTAAGCATTGGTGAGTTTCAAGCTGAAATTCGTCATGCGGCACTCTCACGTGAAAAGAACATGATCATGTTGACTTTTGCACATGGTGAAATCGCAGTACGTAAGTTTAGCTTTTCGCCTGTTTCTGGCTCTGTTTCCAATTCGGTACCACCGCAGAAACGCTAACCCAAGTGGGGCAGGCATCTTTGTGGCTGGGGCAGGCACAAAGATGTTTTCGGGGGGATTCGCGTCGTATGGGAAGCGTGGCGACGCCACGAATATCAATCCCACGAAAATTGACGGTTTGTTGTCCTCGATCGAGTTCAAGCTCGTACTAAAGAGGGTGTGCTGTGCCTGTCATCATTAATAGATTTAAAGAGCACCGGACACCTGTCTCTCCAAGAGACGGCGGGATTGGAACCTGAATGCGACTTGGTAAATCCCGTTGAGTTTATTTACGCTACCAGGACTCGGTGATTTTCAGAGAGAGTATCTTCAACGTGTTAGCAGTGGTCAGTCGCAGGAAAGCAGGGAGAAACGCAGTGAAAAGGTTGCCTGGTATATCATTGGTGTTGGTAGTTGTCATGTTCATCGCGGGTATTTCCACCGCGTTGGCTCAGGAGTCCAGGCTTACGGAGAAGCAAAAGAGTCAGCTGATCATTCGCTTCCCCAAATCTGATGTTAATAAAGACGGCAAGCTGGACGAAGCGGAGTTGCTGGCTCTGCGAGAATTCTTCCAATACAGACGCAGGAACGCGGATTCCGCACCGGTAACCACAGACAAGCCGCAGGAGGATGTGGATCGTTGGAAGACGGTAGGACTCAGGCAGGCGAATACCATGGGCGGTGGCGAAGCGGCGATTCCTGAGAAGGGGAAGTTTCGCGTTTTTGTCTTGATGGGACAATCCAACATGCACGGCACCGCTCGCGCAAATGAGTTGAAGCCTCTTTATACAGAAAGGCATGAGCGGATTCGAATTTGGGCCAACGGAAGATGGGAGTACTATGTGCCGACGCAACGATTCGGTCCGGGGGTCTCGTTCGCCCATCAGCTTGCTGAGTTCTGGCCCGAAGACACCATTGGTATCATCAAAGTCTCCATTGGCGGTACGGGGATTCGCAGCTTTGAAAAGGATTGGTCCCGGGAGCGGGCCAGTCTTACCTTTGATGGCGAGAAAGGATCGCTCTACAAGGATCTGATGAATGCAGTGAGTGAAGCCAAGAGAATATCGAAGCCGGAGTTTTGCGGTTTCGTTTGGAAGCAGGGAGGTGCTGATGGCACAAAAAAGGTTCTCGCAAATGAATACTACGAAACTTTCAAACAGCTGATTTCAGATCTACGTTCGGATCTGGGCGTGCCTGATTTGCCTGTTTTTGTGCCCAGCTACGCGGATGACGACGGACTCATTAAGGCATTCACCGCCAAAATGAGTGATCAAGACCGTGCCAAAATCAAGGAGTTGCAGGTCAAGGACGCGGTGGGAGAGAATCAACGAGTTGAGGTGTTACTGAAGTTTCTCAATGATGCGAGACCTGCCAAGCTCAGGCAGCTTGCTGGGAAACGGCCGTACATTGCGGGGGTCATCGCTGCTCAGAATCGTGCAGGTCGCGACATCTCTGAAGTCACAACTTTGTTTCCTGGCCAACTACCCAAAGCTGCCGATGGGACACACTACACTGCGGAGGGTTACATCACGCTTGGGAAAATCATCGCTACCGCAGTTCAGAATCATTTTCTAGCGAAAAAGCAAGATGCTGATTTGTGAGCGAACTCAAGCGAAAACCGCTCTGAGTTAGCAGCGTCTCTACCGTGACTTGCAGGGTGTTTTACGGAGCCAGCAATTCCAGCTCGGCAAAAACAGGACGGTGGTCTGATGCCAAGGATTCTTCGATCACCTTGGTGCTCAGCAGGCGGAAGCGGCTTGCCTTTCGAAAGAAAATGTAGTCAATGCGTGACATTGGCGCGGTTGCAGGTGAGGATGCCACGGGCGCAGCTTCGATGGCACATTTCCATTTTGAGAGCAGAATCTGAATCGGCTCTGCCTCCGGTTTTGCGTTCATGTCGCCTGCCAGAATTGTCGGTGGTGAATCTTCTTCTCTCGCGAACAGCTGGTTGATTGCCTTTGCTTCTGCCACGCGATCTTCCGCAACGTTGTGTTGGAAATGGGTGCTGATAAAACGTAGGCTTTGGTTGTCAGCTGTGCGAACTGTCAACGCGATTGCACCACGTGGATAGGTCGTTCTCTGCGGCGTGCTTTCGGTATAAGGCAAGGGTTGAATCAGGACATCAAGAATCTCGTGATGCGTCAAAACTGCGTTGCCAAACAGCCCTCCTTCATAATGCTGCGTCGGCCCAAAACGAACGGCCATGCCGGTGAGTGCCGAAAGTTGCCGGGCTTGATGCACTCGTCCAGAACGCTTGACACCCACATCAACTTCTTGCAGAGCAACGAAGTCGGGGCGTGACTGATTGATTACTTTGGCCAGTCGCTCGATGTCATAAGTGCCGTCCGTTCCCTGGCCGTAGTGGATGTTGTAAGAAAGAACACGAATGGTTTCGTTCGCGGCGCAACGACCATGGATTAGCGTGATCGTGATCAGCGAAATTACGAGCCGAGCAGCGCTGTATTTGGCAATCATGTTTTGGTTTCGAACGGTGGGAATGATACGTTGTGATCACTGTTGGTTACGAGCGAGTTTTAACGGCCGCCGACGTGTCCGTTTGATGGTTCTGCAGAGCGTGGTCAATAGTCTAGCTTGATTTTCATCGGTATCGGTGCCGTCAGATAGGGATGTTGCAGGGATTCGGTTGCATTGAAGGCTCGCGTCTTGGTGGGCATTTAATCGCAGACCGGTGGGACAGCGTGACGAAAAGGAAGTTTTAGTGCCCATTTGCAGGTTTTGTGATTTTGGATGACAATTTGAACGGCGAGAAAATATCCTCGGTGGACATTGTTTGTGAATAATCTCTCTGAAACTGTTCGTCGAATAACCGGTGCCGAATCAGTCGTGCTTGGCGACGTGATTCAGAGTCTGTGGAGTGGATACGGTGTCATTCAGCGTGCTACGTTGCACGGAACCGAACGGCCGTCCGATGATTCTGCGATGCCTGTCGTTATCAAACACATTGACATTTCGCGTGCCCGTGCGAATCCTCGAGGATGGGCGGGCGATCTGTCGCACCAGCGTAAAGTCCGTTCCTACCAAGTTGAGAAAAGTTTTTATGAAGATTTTTCAGAGCGTTGTAATCTAAGGTGTCAGGTTCCGAAATTCATTGCCGCTGATGAACTCGGGGATGAAGGCGGCTGGGTGATCGTAATGGCGGACCTCAACTTTCAGGGATTGGATAGCAGGAAAAGTCACGTTGAGCAGCAGGAGATTCACGCGTGTCTTGATTGGCTTGCGAATTTTCACGCCACTTTTATGGGGAATTCTGCAACAGGCCTCTGGCCTATCGGCACCTACTGGCATCTGGAAACGCGGCCTGATGAACTTGGTGCGATGCCTGAAGATCGTCTGAAGAATTGTGCCGGGCTGATTGATAGGCGATTAAATGAGGCGACCTACCAGAGTTTGGTTCACGGTGATGCCAAAGTGGCGAACTTCTGTTTTTCCGAGAGCGATCCCGATCGTGTGGCCGCCGTTGATTTCCAGTATGTAGGACGCGGTTGTGGAATGAAGGATGTTGCTTACTTCATTAGCAGTTGTATCAGCGACGAGGCCGCGGCCCGACATCAGGAATCGTTGCTGGATTTTTATTTTGAGCAGTTGCAGGTGGCACTTTCTGGCCGCAATTCTGCCATCCATTTTCCAGACCTTGAGTGTGAATGGCGAGAATTGTATTCCTACGCTTGGGCTGACTTTTGCCGCTTTCTCGCCGGCTGGTCACCGGGACACTGGAAGTTGAATTCCTACAGTCAGCAGATCACGCAATCAGTACTCGACAACATTGACCAGAGCTGATGCATTGCTGATGCAACTGTGGCATGCTTTGCTTGCGGGTGGATTGTCTGGCCGCCCGAATCGTTTCAACTCTTGTTCTAAGCACGTTCATGTGAAGTAGCGATTGAGCAAACGCTGGTGTTAGAATGGGAGCGATTGATCATGAGGACGTTTTGAAAGTCAGTTTGGCTTGCATGACCGGAAAAAGCTGTTTACCCCCGGATCATTTTGCCAATCATTAATCCGGATAATGAAATATGTCTCGTTTGCTGCTCTCATTCTGTCTTGGGCTTGTTGGTCTGCCAATCGCTGCTGCTGAGAAGCCAAACATCATCATGATTCTTTGCGATGATGTCGGCTTCGAGTGCTTCAGTGCCTATGGAAGCCGAGAGTATTCAACGCCGCGTCTTGACGCACTGGCAGCTGAAGGCATGCGGTTTGACAACTGTCACTCCACGCCGCTCTGCACTCCCAGTCGGGTCAACCTGATGTCGGGCAAGTCGAATTTGTTCAACTACTTCGACTTTGGTATCTATCCTGAGGGTGAGCCGACGTTTGCCAACTATTTCAAAGAGCACGGCTATTCAACTGCCGTGGCAGGCAAGTGGCAGTTACTGACCTCTCAAGGCGGCATTACACCTGAACAGGCCGGTTTCGACACTCATTGTCTGTGGAACATCCCTGGCGGAGGCCGCGAGCGATACTGGGATCCTTCGTTAGTTCAGGACGGGAAGTTGCTTGATTTGCCTGACGGAGCTTATGGGCCTGACATCACGACCGATTTCCTGATCGATTTCATCAAAACCAATCGGGAACAGCCGTTCCTTGCCTACTTCCCCATGATTCTGCCTCACAGTCCGTTTCGCGTGACTCCCGATAGTATCGATCCGAAATCGACAAATCCTAAAAATAACTTTGTCGATATGGTTCAGTACATTGACAAGAATGTGGGGCGTCTTGAAGACACGTTGAAGGAACTGG
>NHEN01000016.1 GCA_002172625.1 Verrucomicrobiaceae bacterium TMED86
CGTCGATCCCATCGGTGCCGTTCTCGCTGTGCTCGTGTTCATCATTATCCAGCAAGGCGGACTGGAACAGGGCTGGGATAATGCGGCCATGGCAATTTTCAGGACCGTTGTAATCGGCATCGGAGTCGGCTGGTCGCTCGCCAAGCTCACGGAGTATCTCATGGCGGAGCATCTCATTCCGGACTTTCTCGAAACGATGTTTTTCCTGGCCCTCATTGGGGTCGCCTTCGCGGGATCAAATGCCTTGCAGCATGAATCCGGCCTTCTCACCGTCACCGTGATGGGCGTGGCGCTGGCCAATCAAAAACGGGTCTCAGTTCGTCATATTCTCGAGTTCAAAGAAAACCTCCGCGTTCTCATCATCTCGCTGCTCTTCCTCATGCTTTCCGGCCGGATTGGGCTCGATGAACTTCAAGCGGTCTGGAAGAAAGGTCTCTTCTTCCTCGCTCTCCTCATTCTCGTGGTGCGACCGATCTCAGTGTTTCTCTCTAATCTTGGCTCGAACAAAACCTCTTTTCGAGAGCAGCTCTTTCTCGCTCTGCTCGCTCCCCGTGGGATCGTGGCCGCGGCGGTGACTTCGGTTTTTGCGCTCGAGATCTTGCACACCGCCGAGCACCACCCGGACAATAAAACCTACGCTGCTTTGGCTGCTGAAGCGGGGGAGCTGGTGCCACTTGTCTTTATCGTCATTTTTGGAACGGTGACCTTTTACGGCCTCCTCGCCGCGCCTTTGGCCCGCCGACTTGGGCTCTCTGATGGCAACCCGACCGGCATTCTTTTTGCCGGTGCCAATTCCTGGATCCGAGTGGTTGCCAAGGGGCTCGTTGCCGAAGGGCATCAAGTGCTTCTCCTGGATACCCAGTATGAAAATATCGCCGCCGCCCGTCTTGAGGGACTCCGAGCGGTGCGGGCTAATATTCTTTCCGAATATGCCGAAGAAGAAATCGATCTCTCCGGCCTTGGTCATCTCGTTGCAGCAACCCCCAACAACGAAGTGAACTCGCTCGCGGCTCAGGAGTTTCAGCACCACTTTGGAAAGGCCAAGGTCTGGCAAATCACGCCACAGGACGTCGATGCCCATCATTCCAAAGCCGTTGCCAATCACATGCGCGGACGGTTCTGTTTCTTCGGCGGCCCCAAGCTCCGGGACCTCGGCCTGCTCGTTGCGAAAGGAGCGGTCATGAAAGCGACCCAGCTCACCGAGAAATTCACTCTCGAGGATTTTCGCGAAATGCACAGCGAGGATGCCCTCATCCTTTTCCAGTCTGACGAAGAAAAAGGTCTCCGTCCCATCATGGCAGATGCCGAAGACATTGAGGGGCCGACGACCATTCTATCCTTGGTTTTGGAAAAAGAAGACCCCACACCAGCAGGATGAATTCCGGATACCACGGCCTCGAAGCCCTCTGGCACGACCTCTTCTGGGAAGCCGAAGAAGCTCCCAGCGAGATTCATCTCATCGATGATTTCTTGCACGATCACGATGGAACTTCTCTCTACGTCGGCAGTGGCTCCGGCCGGCTTTTGGGGCCTCTGGTTGCAGCGGGGCATCGACTCACTGGGCTGGAGATCTCCCCGGAGATGGTCGCGCTTTCCCTCGAGAGCTTTCCGGAAGTTTCCGTTATTGAATCTTCCTGGCAGGAGCACGAGGCTGATGAGAAATATTCTTCCATCCTCATTCCCGCGTTTACCTTTCAGCTCTTCCCCGATCCGCAAAAGCAACTCCAGCGCCTTCGTGTGCAAACGGATCATCTTTACCTCACTCTCTTTTTTCCCTGGGCCGAAGTGACGGGAGATCTTCCGCAGAACGAATGGTACTTTGATCGTGCCATTCGACTCCCTACTGGGGAAATGGGCGAGCTCGAGACTCGTCACAAGATCAAGGAGTCTAACGGCTCCCTGACCCGAAAGCATCGCTATACCCTCAAAGACAAATCAGGGAGTGTTGTTCGGGAGGAAATCACGGAACAGGCCCTGCGCTTCTTCCCCGACGCTTCCCTAAAAAAACTCCTCAAGAACACTGGTTGGGAAATTGAGAAAGAGATCTACAACCTGGGGGAGTCAGAAGAGGACGATCTGGTCTACGTAGCGACGATGCATCTTTGTAGCTCTGCGTGAGGCCTGATCCACCTCCCCCGACCCTTGACCTTTTCGCCCTCTCTGCCTAGCGTCCCGCCTCTAGCGCTATGAGCACTCCAGAAGGTAAATCCTACAAAGACACCCTGTTCCTGCCCAAGACAGATTTCCCCATGAAGGGAAACCTGACGGTCCGGGAGCCGGCTCGACTCGAAAAGTGGAATTCTGAAGGTCTCTATTCGCGAATTATCGCCAAACGCAAGGCCGAAGGCGCCCCGCGCTTCATCCTCCATGACGGCCCTCCCTTCGCCAATGGCGACGTCCATATGGGCACCGGCCTCAATAAAGTCCTCAAGGACTTCGTGGTGAAATCCAAAACCATGGCGGGCTTCGAAACGCCTTACATCCCGGGTTGGGATTGCCACGGGCTGCCCATCGAATTCAAGGTGATGCAGGGCGACGATGCCCGCGACGTCGAGCCGGCCGAAATCCGCCGCCGTTGCGAAACCTTCGCTCGCGGATGGATCGATACCCAACGCGAGTCTTTCAAACGTCTCGGCGTCTTTGGTGATTGGGACAATCCTTATCTCACTCTCAACCCCGACTACGAAGCCAATATCATCCGCACCTTCGCGTCTCTCATCGAGAAAGGCTGCATCTATCAGTCGAAGAAACCGGTCCAGTGGTCCTACGGTGCCAAGACCGCTCTCGCCGAAGCCGAAGTGGAATATCAGGACAAAAAGTCGACCGCCGTCTTCGTGAGTTTCGACCTTGCCGACGGGCCTGATTCCGTTCCTGACGGCACCAGCATCGCGATCTGGACCACCACTCCGTGGACCCTCCCTGCCAACCTCGGCATCGCAGTGCATGAGCGCTTTGTCTACACCATCGGAAAATACTCCAATGGCAAAACGATCATGGTAGCCCGCGATCTCCTCTCCGACTTCCAGGAGAAGACCGGCCTCACCCTTGAAGAAGACCTCGGCGAGATCAAAGGCTCCGAGCTCGAAGGCCATCAGGCCCAGCATCCTTTCCTCGATCGCACTTCCAAGATCATCCTTGCTCCCTTCGTCACCACCGAATCCGGAACCGGTGCGGTGCACATCGCTCCCGGTCACGGTGCGGACGACTACGTGGTCGGCCAGCAGAACGGACTCGATGTGCTTAGTCCCGTTGACGATGACGGAAAGTTCACCGACGAATGCGGCCTGCCAGATCTCGTCGGGGTGCACGTCTTCAAGGCGAACCAATCCATCGTCGAATTACTTCAGGAAAAAGGCGCCCTCCTCGGCGAGGAAACCTACGAGCACAGCTACCCACATTGCTGGCGTTCCAAGACCCCCATCATCTTCCGCGCGGTCGAGCAATTCTTCATCTCCATTGACCAACTCCGAGAAAAAGCCCTGAGCGAAATCGATCAAGTCGAGTGGCTTCCCAAGTGGGGCCGCAACCGCATCTACGGCACGGTCGAATCCCGTCCCGACTGGTGTATCTCCCGTCAGCGGACCTGGGGCGTGCCGCTTCCGGTCTTCTTTGATAGAGACGGCGAGCCCATCGTCTCCGCCGAGCTTGCCAAGAAGGTCGCCGATCTCGTCGAGAAAGAAGGCACCAACGTTTGGTTCGAAAAATCCGACGCTGAACTCGCCGAGCTCTTCGGCCTTCCCGAAGGTTCTACGAAGTGCCGCGACACCCTCGACGTCTGGATCGACTCGGGTTCCAGCCACGTCGCCGTGATGGATGCTCATCCCGAACTCAGCTGCCCGGCCGATCTCTACCTTGAGGCTACCGACCAGCACCGCGGATGGTTCCAGAGCTCGCTCATGCTCTCCGTCGGAGTGCGTGACAAGGCTCCCTACAAGACCGTTCTCACCCACGGCTTCGTCGTCGATACCGAGACCGGTAAGAAGACTTCCAAATCCGACGCCAAGAAAAAGGGCAAGCCTACCGACGCCGCGCACTTCTACAACAAGTACGGCGCCGATATTCTCCGCCTTTGGGTCTCCTCTGTCGATTGGCAGAATGAAGTGCCCTTCAGCGAAGCTCTCTTCACCCAAGTCAGCCAGCCTTACCGCCAGTTTCGGAACACCTTCAAGATCCTCTTGGGCAATATGCGCGACGAACAAGTCAGCGAGCCTGCTGAACTTCCCCTGATCGACCAGTGGATCATGGAACGCCTTCAAGTCGTGATTGGTGAAGTCCGAGAGGCCTACCAAAAGTATGACTTTCGCAAGGTCTTCTCAACGATGAGTCAGTTCGCTTCTTCCGATCTGAGCGCCCACTACATCGATATCACCAAGGACCGCCTCTACTGCGATGCGGAGGGTTCCGAGCGCCGCAAGGCGAGTGTTTGGGTCATGGGTCAGATCTTCGATGCTCTGGTTAAACTCCTCGCGCCTGTTCTCGCCTACACCGCCGAGGAAGCCTGGGAACACGCCGGGCGCGAAGGCAGCATTCACGAACAGGATTTCCCCGAAGTGAATGCCAAATACGCTGGGACCGAAGCCACCGACAAAGTGGCCAAACTTCTCGAAGTGAAAGCCGTCATGCAGACTGCGATCGAGGAGAAGGTACAAGCCAAGGAGTTCAAGAAGAACAACGAAGCCAACGTCCTCCTCTCAGTTCCCGCGAATCATCCCTCGCTCGAACTTCTCAAGGATTCGGAGTTCGCCAAAGAGTTCTTTATCGTCAGTGAAGTGAACGTGGTCGAAGGAGAAGCGCTCGCCGCGACGGTATCTGCCACCGGTTATCAAATGTGCCCCCGCTGCCGTCGCTACGAGCCCGCCGTCAACGACGAAGGCCTCTGCCAACGCTGCGCAGATGCAGTGTCCTGATCCGGAGCGTGGGCTTCCAGCCTTTCGTCATTCAACTTCAAAAGCCGGAGCCAATCACTCCGGCTTTTTGTTTCTCTGATCTAAAGTTTGGTTGGGTTTGGCCCTTCGTCAGGTTTTGATAGGGAGAGTGCTCTATCGATCCCGCCTCTTGGTCTCTTTGTAGATTTTCTGGAAGCCGGGGTATTTTTTCCATTCTTCGAAACGTTTTTGGTAGCGCTTGTCGGAGGTCCAGAATTTGGGTTGGGGGACGGAGTCGGGATCGAAGTCCCCGGGGTAATCTTTGCCAGCGATGCTGTCTTCGACAGATTGATACCACTTGAGGTAGTGGGCGGTCATCTTTTGGAACTGTTCTGTTGATTCTTTGGAGATGTCCTTGGTTTCGCCGGGGTCGGTGGCGAGATCGTAGAGGGCGAATGCATTCTTCTGCACGTTCGAGGCGACCAATTTGTAGTTGTTGTCGACGAGGGCTCCTTTGGTCTGGTAGCGGAAAGGGATGGCGTTTTCGCGTCTTTTGAGATCCTTGGTGAAGAGAGCTTTGAGTGATTCTCCGTCGACGGGTTTGAGAAAGTTATCTTGGGGAAGGCCGAGGAGGTCGGCGATTGTTGGGAAGATATCCATCGTCGAGGAAGGGTATTTCGTGATGCGAGGTTTGATTCCGGCGGGCCATTCGAGGATGGCGGGGACGCGCAGGCCGCCTTCGTAAACAGTGCCTTTGTTGCCGCGGAGATTACCCACGGTGGTGGGTTTAATTTTGGGAAGCCCGCCGTTGTCGCTGCAGAACCAGACCATGGTGTTGTCGGCGATGTCGAGATCGCGGAGGGTCTTGCGGAGGACCCCGATACTGCGGTCGAAGGCGACGAGCTCGGCGTAGTGTTTCTGGCTATTTTTATCGAGATCCTTAAAGGGCGCGATGTCTTCCTCGCTTGCTTCGAAAGGGGAGTGTGGAGATCCATCCCAGATTACAGCGAGGAAGGGCTTCTCCGCATCCTTTTGTTTTTTGATGAAAGAGAGGGCTTGGTTGACGATGATCTCAGACGAGTCGCCTTTAAATTGATGCACACCCTGGGCCGATCCCATGAGCGGATCGAGATCGAAGAAGTTGGTCACGGTCATCCAGGTCTCGAATCCGAAACCTTTTGGGCCGTAGGGATCCTCGTCGAGAATGGGAGCGCCGGGACCACGAAGTCCGTTGAGGTGCCACTTGCCAAAATGACCGGTGGCATAGCCCGCTTTCTTGAGCGCATGAGCGATGGTTTTTTCCTGAAGCCGGAGGGCGTGCCCGTGACTGGGAACGCCGGTGCGGTTGTTGGCTCGGCCGGTGAGGACGGAGGCGCGAGTCGGAGAGCATACGGGAGCCCCGGCGTAGAAGCGATCGAAGCGTAGTCCATTGGCGGCCATGGCATCGAGGTTGGGTGTTTTGAGAACGGGATGCTTGTAGTAGCCGGTTTGCCCCCATCCCTGATCATCGGTCATGATGAGGATGATGTTGGGCTTTGGGCTGGTCTGCGGCGGGCTTTGAGCCAAGAGCCACGAACTTTGGAACAGGAGAAAAAGGAGTGTGAGAAATTTCATTTTTTTAGCGAGGGTGAGTGTTGAGCGCGGCAGAGAGATGTTAATTTTTGCAGGCTATTTGCCAATGCAGATCAGCTCCTGAATGGTGTGGGCGTAGGCTTTGCCATTGGCGAATGACAGGCTGGCGCGGGAGTAGGATTTTCCGGAAAGGCCGAGGTCGTTGATCGCGACGATGGCTTTTTCGTCGAGGGCTTTGGCTTTCCAGTTGATGACGTAGATCGTGCCGTTCATGACTGGCACGTAGAGGTGGTCGCCGGCGACACTGGGTGAGGGAGCTGCGACATGGCCCCAGCCACTGCCTTTGGATCGCTTGTCTCCAAACACGACGAGTCCGCGGGAGTTCTTCATTTCGTTGGGGACGATGGTTTGAGTTTCGATCTTCTTCTTGGCGACATCGAACCAGAGGAGTTGATCGTCTTGTCCGGGAGCTCGTGAAAGTTGAAGAGGCAATTCGAGATACTCGACGGTGTGTGTATCGATATTGACCCGACCCAACAGGGGTTGCTTGTAGTGCCGGAAGTAGTTCCACTTTCCGACGAGGAGGTTGGAGGTCTGGGTGATGTTTCGGCTTCCTGCTTTCTTGAGCGTTTTGGTTTCTGTCTTTCGACCGGCTTTGTTCCAGGCGCATACCGGGACGTCCTTGATGATGGAAACTTGCTTGGCTATTTTTCCGGTAGCGGTATCCACGGAGAGGTGATTCGGGCCGTGGAAGAAATGCACCTGATCATTACGAATCCCAAAGCTCATCGTGGCGTTGAATTTTTCAAGAGGAAGAGTCCAGAGAGTCTTCCCGTTGTCGAGGTCGACCAGAGAAATCCCGTGGGGTTTTTCCGGTGGCCCGTGTCCGCCTCCGCGGCCGGTGACGACGACCTTGCGACCGTCGTTGAGCTTTTGAGGAGTGACCGAAACACCCATGTTAATACCGCATTCGGTGGTCCAGACAATCTTGCCGGTCTTGAGGTCGAGAGCTTGAAGCTGGGTCCACATTTCCTTTGGCGCATTGGCATACTTGTGAGGAAACTTTCCGTTTGCTTCCGGAGTGTAGATTTGACGGGTGAAGACAATTTTCCCGTCATGAAGGAAAGGAAGCCCTCGTCCAACGGTGAAGAAGTCTTGTTTCCAAACCGGCTCGCCATCGAGAGTGAAGCAGGCGACGCCGGATGAGGCATTTGTGAAGACGACGTGTTCGCCATCGGTGACGGCTGGTGGAGCGCTGCTGTCGCTGAAGCAACCGGAAAGCTTTAGGGGATGTTTGCCGATGATCCCTTTTTTCCAAAGGACCTTCCCGGTAGAGGCATCACAGCACCAAGCGATGATGTCCTTTCCGATCTCAGCATCGGATTCGAATGGCTTCAGGGTCGTGAAGAAAACTTTTCCGTTTGAAACGACCGGAGTGCTTTGGCCGGTTTCCGGAAGGGTGATTTTCCAGGCGATATTTTGATCGAGAGCAACACTCCATTTTGTTGGACCTGATTCCGGAGTTTGAAAATTTCCTCCGGCGCCGCTGGCTTGCGGCCAATCACGGGCGTGGAGCAGCGAGGTGCAGGCGAGAAGGGTGTGGAGAAAAATTTTCATGGGGTAGCTGAGGGTTTGAATACTCGATTCCAACGCCACCCGTATCAAGGATGTTTCCTGAGGGCTCGTCGGGGGTGAGGGTAGGTGAATGGTGGAGAAAGGTGGGTTCTGGTACGGAATGTCGACTGTGTCGTTGACGTCTTTGGAGAAATCATTAC
>NHEN01000017.1 GCA_002172625.1 Verrucomicrobiaceae bacterium TMED86
CCCCAGTTTGCGTTGCGAACTGCTGTAGCTGTTCGACATGCCAGCGACAAAAGCTGCGCCGCCGCAGACGAATACCGCAACGGCGAAAAGGAATCCTCCGTTGTCGGAGGTGCTTGAAGCCAAAATTGGTTGAACCATTGTCTGGGGAGAAGGTCCACCGCTTGCGACTTTGCTCAGGGTTTTCTGATTGTCGGGGCCCTTGGCCTTTTTGGCCTTCTCTTTGACCTCGCTCATTTTCTTCTCTTGAGGAACGAATTCCTCTTCATCGAGATCATCAAGTTCTTCGTCGCTGAGTTCGTAGCCAAATTCCACATCCCCGACCTTCACGTCGTTGTTGTTTCGAAGGTCGATGACGGCCATTGCCTCTTCGTCGAGGGTAATCCCGTTGGTTGATTTTCGGTCCCGGAGGATGTATCCGCCGTCCACTCGCTCCATGGTGCAGTGAAGGGAGGAGACGGAAGGGCAGTCGATGACAATGTCGCAATCGGCTCCGCGTCCGATAGAGACTTTTTTACGATCAAGGGTGAAACGGTAGGGCTGGGAATTTTTTCCGGCGATGGTAATACTGACGCGTGGCATGGGGACGATGGGTGTTGGCGGAATATGACCACAGCTTTGGGGACTTGGCCACCAGAAAACTCGGGTCTCTTGGGCTTGCCTTTTTTGAGGGAGAATCAAGCATGTGGGGGTATGGAAGCAATTAAGGCAGTTCAGATCACCAAGCGATTCGGGGAAGTCACTGCTTTAAAATCGGTTTCGCTGGAAATTGAGCAGGGTGAGCTGTTTTTTTTGCTGGGCGGAAGTGGCTGTGGAAAGACGACTCTTTTACGCTGTATTGCGGGTTTGGAGACTCCGACAGAGGGGAAGGTGTATTTTGGAGAAAAGGATGTGACGACCCTGCCCACCCACAAGCGGGAGGCTGCGATGGTCTTTCAAAGCTATGCGTTATGGCCTCACATGACGGTGGGACAGAATATTGCCTTTGGGCTCGAGGAGCGGAAGGTGGAGAAAAAGGAGATTCAGCGTCGTGTTGATGAGGCTCTGGCGATGGTGAAGTTGGAAGGCTTTGCGAAGCGAGGGATTGATCAAATGTCGGGCGGTCAGCAGCAGCGGGTTTCTTTGGCCCGCGCCTTGGTGGTGCGCCCGAAGTGTCTTTTACTGGATGAGCCGCTCTCGAATCTTGACGCCCAGCTTCGACTCGAGATGAGGTCTGAGATTCGGCGTATCGTGAAGGAGAATAATCTGACCGGGGTCTATGTGACACATGACCAGGCGGAAGCGCTTTCGATGGCGGATCGCATGGCCGTGATGGATGAAGGGGAGATTGTGCAAGTTGGGGAACCGGATGTGATTTATCGCCAACCGGTATCAAGTTACGTTGCGGGATTTATCGGGGAAACGAATTTGATCAAAGGAACAATGGGCGAGGGTGGAGTGGTGGAAACGCCAACTGCCAAATTGTCTGGAAAGGTGTCGGTTGAAAATTGGTCTCCTGAAGTAGGGGCGGCATTGGTTTTGTCGATGCGACCGGAGGCATTGGAAATTGTCTCACCCGAGGGAGCACAATTGAAAGGGAAGATTATTGAGCGGATTTATCTCGGAAGTATCATCCAGTATTCCGTGCAGTTGGGCGATGGTCAGGTAGTGCAGGTAACCGAACAGAATCCGCAATTAATTCGAGAGCCCGGGGATCAAGAGATTGGATTGGCGATTTCGCAGAACGATATCACCCTTTTGGCGCGATGAGAGGGAACTGGAAAAAATACCTCGGCGTTTTTGTTCCGATGGCGGTGGTGATCGCGGCCCCGATGATTTTGCGGGATGATGAGACGGTTGGAGCAGGTGCAGCTGATTTACGCCTGGAGGTCATCACTCCGCACAACGAGGCAATCCGACGGGAATTTGGAGATGCTTTTTCCAAATGGTATGAAAAGCAAACCGGAAAGAGTGTCTATGTGAACTGGCGTCAGCCTGGCGGGACGAGCGAGATCAAACGCGTGCTCGATAGTGCCTTCACGACAGCCGAAGCGAATGGCAGGGAGGGTATTGGCTTGGATGTCTTCATGGGCGGAGGTGTCTATGACTTCAGCTTGCAGGCCCGCGAAGGACGGTTTCAACCTTTGGACATTTTTGAAAAACAAGGAGAGCTTTTCGAGTCCGGGGTGATTCCCACGAAGCAGAGCGGCGAAAATTATTACCCGCCGAACAAGGACTGGTTGGGGGTATGCCTCTCGTCGTTTGGGATCTGTTATAATCTCGACAGTCTGGAGCGCCTGGGCATGAAGGCTCCTACCGGATGGAGCGACCTGGGAGATCCCAGTTATCAAAAGGGAATTGCCTTGGCCGATCCCACTAAGAGCGGATCGGTGGCGAAAGCTTTTGAGATGTTAGTGCAGCAGCACATTCATCAGGAGCTGAAAGCTGGAAAATCCCGAGAGAAGGCCTGTGAGGATGGGTGGCGGAATGGGATGAATTTGATTCAGCGCATCGGGGCTAATGCGCGATACTTTACCGACGGTGCTTCGAAGGTTCCCCATGACGTCGCCCAGGGTGATGCCGTTGCGGGGATGTGTATCGATTTTTACGGGCGAACTTATAATGAATCGTTGAAAAAAGCAGACGGACGGTCGCGCATCGAATTTGTTTCCCCGGTGGGTGGGACCTCCATCAGCGTGGACCCGGTGGCGATATTTAGGGGGGCACCTAATGAGGAGTTGGCGCAGGAATTCGTGCGCTTTTTATACACCAAAGAGGGGCAG
Organism: Verrucomicrobiaceae bacterium TMED86; assembly: GCA_002172625.1. Classification (GTDB taxonomy): domain Bacteria; phylum Verrucomicrobiota; class Verrucomicrobiia; order Verrucomicrobiales; family Akkermansiaceae; genus SW10. Next base: position 2,760 of record NHEN01000017.1, read on the forward strand.
ATGCTTTGGAATGCCCGGCCTGGTGAAGAGTTGGGGCCGCGTCATCGAGCCCTGCGACGCTTGCCGATTCGACGGGATCTTTACGAGGAACCCTATTTGTCTCAAATGATCGACGCGGAGGTGATGCCTTATGAGACCGCCGATGAATTTATGTATGACTCCAGTTTGACTGGAAAACATTTTTCGCCGCTGCGTCTGATTATTCGGGTGATGTGTATCGATTCCCACCAGGAAATGAAGGCCGCCTGGGAAGCGTTGATCGAAGCGGATTTTCCGAAGGAAGCGAGCGAGCGGTTTTTCGATGTGAGTCCGATTGGTTATCAGGATGCGCTCGATAAAGTCCGGGTGACGATGAAGTCGGGTGACAACGTCTCGGTGATGAGAATGACGAACGAACTGGGGAGGCATTTCAGGGAGAATTATCGGGCTGCTGAAAAGCTGGCGAAGGGAGGAGTGCGATGAACAAGGGATTTGCCTATAGCATCACTGCAATCGTTTGCCTCTTCTTTGGGGTGTTTTTCCTCTACCCGGCAGCGATGGTGATGGAGAAGGCCTTCCATGTGGAGGGCGAAGGATGGACATTGAGTTTTGTTGGCGAGGTTTTCAAAAACCCCGTTTATGTCGAGGGTTTGTGGAATGCTTTTGCGCTGGGTGTCGCGAGTACGGGAGCGAGTTTGGTGATCGCTTTCCCGTTGGCCTTAATCGGTCATCGCTATTTGTTTCCGTTCAAGAAATCGCTCTCTGCCTTGATTTTGATTCCCTTGGTTCTTCCGCCCTTTGTGGGAGCGGTCGGGATTAAGCAGATTTTGGGGATTCAAGGCGCGCTTAATGCCTTCTTGGTTCATTTGGGGATTGTCGATGCGGCGATGCCGATCGATTGGTTGGGCGAGGGGCGTTTCTGGGGTGTGGTGATAATGAATGCGCTACATCTCTACCCGATTCTCTACATGAACGTGGCGGCCTCGCTGTCGAATATCGACCCGGCGATGGAGCAGGCAGCGCAGAATTTGGGGTGCCCGCCGTGGCGGAGGTTGTTACGTGTTACCCTGCCGCTGACGACGCCGGGGATCTTTGCCGGTGGGGCGATTGTCTTTATCTGGTCGTTTACCGAACTCGGGGTGCCGCTTGTCTTTGACTACACGCGGGTGGCTCCGGTGCAGGTCTACGATGGGATCAAGGACCTGGGGAACAATCCTTTTCCGTATGCGCTGGTTGCAATCATGCTGGTCGTGTCGACCCTGGTGTTTATTGCCTCTAAGGCGGTGCTCGGTCGATCAAAGTTGGGCACGGCTCCGAGGCCAAAAGGTCGGAATAATGAAGTGCGTCCGAAGTCCGGAAAAGCCTGGTTGTGCACGCTGTTTTTCTTTGGGGTCTTTGTCATCTCGTCATTGCCGCATGCCGGCGTGGTGATTCTTTCGATGTCGCACGACTGGTATGCCTCGGTGCTGCCGGAAGCTTGGACGGCAGCTCATTACAACGAAGCTCTGAGTCATCCACTGGTGGTTCCGTCGATTAAGAACAGCCTTCTCTATGCTTCGGGAGCGACCTTGGTCGATTTGATTTTAGGGGTGGCGATTGCCTGGGTCATTGTGCGAAGTACGATTCGGGGTCGCGCGATTTTGGATGCGCTGGTCATGTTGCCTTTGGCGGTGCCTGGCTTGGTGCTGGCCTTTGGATACCTTGCGCTGTCACAGGATGGAGAAAGTTTTCATTTTCTGGTGGGCTCTGATGGAAATCCGATGTGGTTGTTGATTATCGCCTACGCGGTGCGACGGCTTCCTTATGTGGTGAGAGCAGCGGTGGCGGGATTGCAACAGGCGAATATCGCGTTGGAAGAGGCGGCCCGGTCACTGGGCGCCACTCCCGCGAGGACTTTGAGACGAGTGTCGCTTCCTCTCCTGGGAGCGAATCTTATTGCGGGAGGAATTCTCGCCTTTGCCTTCGCGATGCTTGAGGTGAGTGACAGCTTGATTCTGGCACAGCAATCAGAGCATTTTCCAATTACCAAGGCGATCTATTCGCTCATTAGTATGTTGGGGAATGGCTACGAGCTGGCCTCTGCGTTGGGAGTTTGGGCCATGGTCTTTCTGGGGATCTCCATTATTGGAGCCGTCGTGCTGGGCGGGAAAAAGGGTGGCCTTTTCCGAATGTAATTAAGCCAAGGGAGTTGGATAGAAACCTGCGTCGACAAGAGCTTGGATGCTCGAGACGACATGTGGTTTGTCTTCGGGATAGGTGACACCGAACCATGATGAGACCGTTTCGAGAACGTGGCAGTCGATGGAGCCTTCATGGATCAGGTTGTCGACGACGGTGGGAATGTAACACTCGCTCTTTTCCTCGTTGATTCGCTCTTTGAGGAATTCCGTGAAGTGGATCTCAATCTGCTCGAGAAAGCTTTGCGGAAAGCACCAGAGGTTCATCGAGACGATGGCGTCCTCATCAACGAGGCAGGACGAGCCATCTAGAGAGCGACCGGAGATTTCCACTTCGCTCTTGCGTGCAATTTCCACTACCTCGGCTACGCTTTGAAGGAGACCGTTCTGACATTCGCAAATGCCGCGATTGACGGACCCGTGATCAGAAAGAGTATTGGTGATCTTATAGCCGACGAGAGCGTAGTGGGATTTGTTTGCGTCGTCCGGAGAATTTGTGAGGAATTCGGCGGCTTGAAGGTAGGCATCGGATCCGTAGAAATCGTCGGCGTTAATCACGGCGAACGGGCGGTCGATTTCGTGGCGAGCTGCGCGGATGGCGTGAGTCGTTCCCCAGGGTTTTTCGCGCCCATCGGGAATGGAGAACCCTTCAGGTAGGTCGTGAAGTTGTTGAAAGGCGTAGGCGACTTCGATTTGATTGGAGAATTTGGAGCCGACGGAAGTTCGGAAAGCCTCGGCGAAGTCTTCGCGGATCACAAAGATCACTTTCGAGAACCCTGCGCGGATGGCGTCGAAGACCGAGTAGTCGAGAACAGTCTCGCCATTGGGGCCCATCGGGTCAATTTGCTTGAGTCCGCCATAGCGGCTGCCCATTCCTGCTGCGAGAACGACGAGTGCGGGTGAATTTGTCATGTGAAATCAATGATAGGCGCGGAGCGGCGAATTGAGCAAGGCCGACCTTAGCCAGCGACGAGGTCGTAGCCGCGATGGTCTTTGATTTCGACGTTGAGGAATTCGCCGACTTCGCAATCGATGGGTACGAAGATGCGGCCGTCGATGTCGGGGGCGTCCCACATCGACCGGGCGATGCCTTCTTCTTCGACTAGGACGCGTTTGGTTTGGCCGAGTTGGGCTTCGTTGACTTGCTGGGCCACTTCGTCGATGGCAGAGGAAAGCTCGCGGTGACGTTTCTTCTTGGTGGCGTGATGGATGTGGTCGTCCATCTTGTGAGCGCGGGTCCCTTCTTCCTTGGAATATTGGAAGATACCACAGCGTTCAAATTTGAAGGTCTTGATGAACTCGAGGAGTTCCTCGTGATCGGCGTCGGTTTCGCCGGGGAATCCGGTGATGAAGGTAGTCCGGATGGAGAGATCGGGAATGCCGGCCCGCATACGGTCGAGGAGGTCGCGGATATATTTTCCGTCGGTCTTGCGGTTCATTGTGTCGAGCATGTGGTCGGAAATATGCTGCAAGGGAATATCGACATAGCGCGCGACCTTGGGGCACTCGGCGATGGTTTGGATTAGTTCGTCGGACCAGTGGGCCGGGTGGGTGTAGAGGAGGCGAATCCAGAAATCGCCTTCGAGATCGTTGAGCGCACGAAGAAGTGAGGCGAGGGATTCGCCACGGGTGGAATCGACGGGAGAGGTTGGATTGGGCCGGTTGCCGCGGCCCTGCCATTTGTCCATGCCGAAGTAGGTGGTGTCCTGCGAGATGAGATTGATTTCCTTCACGCCTTGCGCGATGAGGCCCTTGGCTTCCTTGACGATGGATTCCTGGGTGCGCGAACGATGCTGGCCCCTGATTTTAGGGATGATGCAGAAGGCGCAGGTATGGTTGCAGCCCTCGGCAATCTTGAGGTAAGCCATATGCTGCGGAGTGAGTCGAAAGCGGGGGGTGGTGTAGTCGGGGATATAACGGGACTTGGCGGTGACGGTGTCGAGGGAGCCCTCTTCGGCATCACGTTCGAGGGTTTTGCGCACGATACCGGCGACGTCGGTGATTTGGTCGAGACCGATGAAGGCGTCGACTTCGGGAAGAAGGCCGGGAAGGTCTTTTTGGAACCGTTGCGAGAGACAACCTGCGACAATGATTTTCTGCTTTTCGCGCGCAGGGTCTTCCTGACGGGCGTTGACTGCCTCGATAATGGTGCCGACGGATTCGTCCTTGGCGACATCGATAAAGGAACAGGTGTTGATGATCAGGGCATCGGCAAGTTCGGGATCGGGTACGAGGGTCATGCCTTCATCTTGAAGGTGACCGAGCATGATTTCCGAATCGATGAGGTTCTTGGCGCAGCCAAGGGAAATGAGTCCAATCTGGGTAGGCATGGTGACGGCCCCGAGATAGGCAGGGATTTGGATTTTTGAAATCCCAAAGTCATCGGGCACACAGCTCTAGTAATCCTTGGTCCCGGTGAGTCCTTTCGATAATGGTCTGGAGAGAGCGTAGGCGGAGGCCATGTGGTTGATGACCTTGCACATTTGCGAAATCATCCAAAAAAAGAAGAATACGCCGATCGGGAAGAAGAGAATGACGAAAATGGAGCCCGCGAGAAAGGTTCCCGATGGAGCCCGGGGGGTGGCCATGAGATTGGAGTAGGATGAGCGGATTCTCGTCCAGTCAATCGCCCAGCCGTAGTAGGCCACGAAGATCCAGTAAAAGTTGAAAATTGGAATCAAGAGGAGGCCGGCGGCTTTTCCTGGGCTTGTTCGAGCCCCTCCCACCTGAATGATCTTCCAGGCGCGGAATAGGATGATGTAGGAGTAGATTCCTCCGAAGATGAACCCGAATCCGCTGGCGATTAGGACGCCGATTCCGACCATGGTTTGGCTTTTTAATTCGGAGAGCCTGCGGGAATCCTCTTTTTGAGGTGCGGACCTGTCGGTGGGGTTTCCCACTTCTTCAATTTGGCTGAAATCCGGACCTCCTTCGCGTTCCTCTCTGGCATTCTGGGCACTTGCGGAGAGGATGATCAGTAATCCGACTGCCAATAGAAAAAAACCAATGAGGTATGAAGTGATGAAGAGCCCAAATGAAGATTTTTTCACTGAGGGCACGGGGAAGGTTTTTCCGCCGGGACCAGGGTTTGGTGAGGTTCGCTTGTTTAGGTTGGTGGAATCGACTGGATCAGGGGCAGGAGCCGGAGTGGCAAGGACTCCCGCGATTTTATTAGCTGCCGTCCAGGTCGTGAGTCCATCATGCCAGAGAAAGGACTGATGATTGAGGATTCCTTCGGCAATGAATTGTCGAATTTCACCAATTGAAAACGGACCTTGTTGTTGGTTTTCCGGGTCGAAGTAATACCACTGCTTGTCAGACATTCCTTTGGGGGCATGGTGCCGGGGTGATGATAGCGGGATGACGCCCTAGCGTTTTTTCGTCTTGGGATTGGTGCTCACGCGATAAAAGTAGATGGCATTGCAAACTGCCTTGGCCATCGTTGATTGATAGGTGGCCTTGTGGATGTGGCGGGACTCTTCCGGGTGGCTCATGAAGCCTCCTTCGACCAGGATCGCGGGGTGCTTCACTCCAGTGAGAACATTGAAGCGAGCCCGGCGGATGCCTCTGTCCGGGATGACGATGCCAGGGCCTTTCTTTCTATCGGCAAGACTCTTTTTGATGTTCCAATGAACCGATGTTGCCAGGGCGATATTGGCCGAGTCCTGTTGGTTGCCGGTTTTTTTTCGAAAATCCGACGATTTGACAGAGCTTCCATAATGGGCAACTCCTTCCGGCGACAAGGTGAAGGTTTCGATTCCCCGGGCCTGGGATCGGGCCGACCCGCCGATGGAGTTGAAATGGATGCTGACAAAAATGGCATTGCGATATTTGTTGGCTATGGTGACGCGCTCGCTGAGCGAGATGAAGCGATCAGAGTCGCGGGTCATTACTACTTTGAATCCCAATTTGCGAAGTTGCGTTTCCAGAAGCTTGGCAACAATGAGATTGTAACCCGCCTCTGTTCCCAGTGAGTTGACGCATCCCGGATCTCGCCCGCCGTGGCCGGGGTCGATAATGACGGTGTCGAAGGGCTTGGCGTTTGCGATGTAGCTTGGTCGAAGAACGGGATCGAGGATCTTATTGAAATCGGTCTTGCAGAGGTGATATTTCCCACCGATGGCGATGATGGGGAAACTAAAAATGAATTTCACCCCATTCATAATGACCTCCTGGCCCCCGGGGCTGAACTGGATGGTGATGGTTTTTTCCGGGGCAACTTTTCCTTTATTGGTGAGGAGAATTTTTCGGCCGGATGTCACCAGGGAATATCGGTAGAACTCAGAGACCCGGTCGAGGGGGAAATAAGTCCGGCTCGCATGTCTTTTTTCCTGCCAGTCGAATGGTTTGGCCTCGGCGAAGGGTGCGGAGAGAAACAAAAGCAGGAAAAGTGAGGTGATGAGCCGCGCTTTAGAAAACATGGTGAGTGAAGACCGGAGTGGTGTCCTTCGGGATATAGAGCGGAGAGAATTCGAAACAAGGGCAAAAAGTGAGGTCTGATTTATAGCGTTTGCAATGGAAGAGATATACAGGCTCCTCTGGAAGCGGTAATATTCCGCCCGCTTATTGATGAAGACAGTCTTGGGACCTCAATTTGAGTCCATCGTTCTTGCTACGGCCGGAACGGCGGAAATTGAAAGTGTGGAGAAGATTCAAAATCTGTGGAGCGGTTATGGCCGTATTTTGAGGTGCGTTTTTGATGATAAGGCCGTGTGGAAGTCTCTCGTGGTGAAGCATGTGAATTTTCCCGATCAGGTAGAGCATCCCCGGGGATGGTCGGGTGCGCAATCGCATGACCGCAAAATAAAGTCTTATGAGGTCGAGGCCGAATGGTACCGGAATTGGAGTGATCAATGCGGGAACTCCTGCCGGATTCCCCGCCTAATGGCCTACGAACAGATTGGGGAAGAACTTCTGTTGGTTCTGGAGGATCTCGACGGTGCGGGATTTTCTGGAAGATTTCAATCGGGGGGAATGGAGGAACTTAGGCTCTGCCTTCGCTGGTTGGCAAATTTCCATGCGAACTTTCTTACTTGTTGTCCCGATGGATTGTGGGAGGTGGGAACCTACTGGCATCTGGCAACGCGGCCTGATGAACTGGCCGCGCTGGAGGATGTGGATTTAAAGAATGCCGCAGGGGCAATTGATGCCAAATTAAATGAAGCGAAATTTCAAACATTGGTGCACGGAGACGCCAAGTTGGCGAACTTTTGTTTTTCGGAAAATGGCGGGGAAGTAGCCGCCGTCGATTTTCAGTATGTCGGTGGAGGCTGTGGAATGAAAGATGTGGCCTATCTTGTGGGGAGTTGTCTCGACGAAGAAGAGAGCGAGGCCCGGGAGGAGGAAATTTTGGATATTTATTTTGAGACTCTATCCAGGGCTCTCCAGGCAAAAGGTAGTGAGGTTCAGGTGGATCAATTGATTGCGGAGTGGCGGGCTCTCTATCACTTTGCCTGGGCGGACTTTCATCGCTTCCTCAAAGGATGGTGCCCCGGACACTGGAAGATCAATAGCTACAGTGAGAGAATTGTGAGGGAGGTGATCGCGGGGTTATGAAATGAGGTCCTGAATGCGATGAAGAAAGATCGCGGAAGCAGCGGCGACGTTGAGTGAGTTGACTTCGTTGGTCATGGGAAGGTAGGTGAGATGGTGGCAAAGGGATTCGATTTCTTCCGAAAGGCCGAAGTCCTCGGGGCCGAAGAGGAGGGTGCAGGGTTTCTTAACTTGGGGGAGATTGGTGAAGGGGACTGCTTGCTCGGAAAGACTGGTTCCGATGAGGGTTCTTGAATTCGCGAGTTCTTGAAGATCGGCGAGGAGATCTGCGCTCTGTCTCACGGGCAGTTTGAAGAGAGTGCCTGCAGAGGCTCGAACCGCCTTTGCATTAAACGGGGAACATCCTTTTCCAATGATGACGCCCGAGCCTCCCAGGGCGGTGGTATTGCGGATGATCGTGCCGAGGTTTCCAGGGTCGGCGATCTCAGGGAGAATGACCAATGGTCCGGATGAGAAGTCGGAGAGCTCGACGGCTTGAGGTTTTCGAGCAATGGCGAGATAGCCGCGATGGAATTGATAACCCAGCAGAGAGGAGGCTTCTTCCCGACTCAGGTTTTCACCAACTTTGAAAACGTGTTCGACCTCATAGTCGGAGTCGAGGAGGCGTTGGACAGCGATTTGACCTTCGATCACGAAGTGCTCCGGACCCTCACGTTGGGCGAGGAGTTCCCGCCAATTTGAAGCTTCAGGGACTGTTGTCTTCATAACGGGCGCGGATGAATTGATGAGGCGTTATTGAAGTCATGGCGGTCCGGGATTCTCTCCGAATGAAGAAGCGGGTCAATCTCAGGTCTATTGGGCGCTTTACCTTCCCTCCGGCATGATGGGCAGGAGGGCGAGGAGTGTTTTGTATCTGTCCTCCGAGAAATCACGTTTTTCGGCCCCAAGGGATTCGATCTCATCGGCGAGGCAGAAGGCGATCATGGCTTTTGCTTCGTCTTCCTCAATGTCGGGTTCGGTGAGAAGACGGTCGAGGGTTTCCCGGACGTAGGGCGTGGCGGGAGAGGTGAGTTGTTCCTCGACGGCGGGGATGAGTTGCTCGACGGCTTCGTCCATGACGGTGGGTGTTTAAATGAAAAAGGCGATCCCGTGAAGGATCGCCTTTGTCGGAAAGATGTTTTGAACTTCCTCCGGAATTAGCCGCGAGTGGGCTTCTTGGCGCGACGAACCGAACCAAAGCGCTTCTGGAACTTGTCGATGCGGCCCTCGGTATCAACGAAGGTGCTCTGACCCGTAAAGAAGGGGTGCGAGTCCGCGGTCATGCCGACGGAGATAATAAAGTGCTCCACGCCGTCGATTTCCTCAGTTTTATCTGATTTAGCGGTCGAACGGGTGATGTAACGGTGGCCACTGGTCATGTCCTGGAACACGACGGGGTGGTAGTCTGGATGGATGTCTTTTTTCATGGGATGCCCTTAAAAGTTAGGGATGCGACGTTACCGACGCCGCAAGAGCGGGTGTGTTGTCTTAAAATGCTCTCGCTGTCAACCGAATTAGCCCTTATCGAAGGCCCAGCGATGAACTTGAAGACTTTTGCCACAATGGACCCGCATCTCTTGGTGGGATTGGTGAATACGGAGCTGCGGAATCACGCCAAATCCCTGGTCGATCTCTGTAAAACCCATGGTTTGGACGAAAAGCTCCTCAAGGAGCGATTGGCAGGAGCTGATTTCCACTATTCCGAGGAAACCAAGCAATTCCGCTAGGAAAGGTGAGATAAGACTCCCTCGTGGACTTTCTCCGGAGTCTGTCCGGCGTCAACGCGATGAATGAAGTCATCGTCGAGCGAGGCGAATACCTCGTGGCATTTCTGCAGTGAGTCGCGTTGCTCGAATTGGTTGGCCTCGCCGTCGCGCACGCCGATTCGGTCGAGGGCCGTGTCGAGATCGAGTTCCAGAA
>NHEN01000018.1 GCA_002172625.1 Verrucomicrobiaceae bacterium TMED86
AAGAAAATCCACTCCAATATTTTCCTCTCTGTGCGAGGCGGCCCACTTTCCCCGGACCGTGTTCGCCAGATCGTCAAGGAACGCGCTCAAGCTGCGGGCCTCGATCAAAATATCTACCCTCACCTCCTGAGACATTCCTTCGCCACCCATCTTCTGGAAAATGGAGCCGATCTTCGCGTCATTCAGGAACTTTTGGGACACTCCGACATTGCCACCACTCAGATCTACACGCACGTCGATCAAAAGCGGCTCAAGTCCGTTCACAAAACCTTTCACCCACGCGGATGAACCCACACCTACCCACCGCACAACCTGACCTCAGCCCCACACACACCCGTCAGCATCGCGACGAATGTGGCCCCAACTTCTATCGCGCCTGCCTGGAGTTTTCACAATCGCTCTGGCTTCAAAACAAACCGGCCCAGGCTATTCTTCAACTTAACAAGTCCTTCATGGCAGATATCTCTGAAGCCGAGATCCCCCTTCCATATGCAGCCATGATTTGGTTTTTGGAAAATCGACAGGACGATCTTTTCATCGGGAATCCCGTGCGTCATTTTCAACACCTCGCCACACGAATGTCTGGACCGCGCGCCGGTCTACGATCGTGGCGGGCCTGGGCTTGCTTCCATCTCGCAAAGCAAACCCTTCCCGAAGAGGAATTTCCCATCGACCACGAACAAATCTCAAATGAGGCCTTGGTGCTACCAGACCTCAGAGAGGTCCTGGAAAACCTTCCACAGGACGAATCCCAGCTCGTGAAAAATCTCGTGCTGTCAGATCAATCCTGTGGAATCTAGTCTTAGTTTTTCACAATTTTAAAGAAGACCTTCAGAGCTCCCGCTCCTCCAATAGCCGACCGATTGAAACTCCTCGTTGTCGACTCACCCTGGCTTTCGATGTCGTCATCAACATCACTCAAGAATCCGCCTGAAAGATCAGGATCGTAAACGAGAGCGTAATTCTCTCCCGCTTTGGAATTCCAGGTAATGGAAATATCTCCAGTATTCTGGTCGAAAGTTAAATCCGTAATGCGCAGGTAGTCGCTATTCGGTGAAGGAGCACCGATGGGACTCTCTCCGGCAGCGAGGGCCTGAATTGTTGCGATCGGCAGAATCTCATTCCAAACGACAATCTCATCGAGGCAGCCTTTGAAGCGAGTCGCTTGATCGTCGTCGTTTTTGTGGGTTCCGATCATCAGGTTTCCTCCGCCGGTCGTCGGGGTCTGGGAAGTCGGCCCTCCATCAAGAACGCCATTGAGATAGATATTCGCAGTATCGCTGATTCCATCGTAGGTCCAAGTCGCGTGCACCCAAACATCCTGGTCAAGAAGAGTCGCTGCATTCCAATCAGAACTCCAGTGGGCACTATGGAGTGTTCCATTATTGCGCAAGCCATGGTGCATTCCCTGATTCGTTTGACCGAAGATAAATCCAGTCCCTCCCGCTGTTCCTGCACCCGGCTTAAGCCAGCAGGATACAGTGTAACTTCCATTTTCAGCGCCGCCGACATTCCGGATCATTGAGTTAATATCCAGTCCCGGCACATCGAGATAACCATTGGCAGCCAGGGTGAACTCTATCCCGAATCCGGGTGTTGGACCACTTGGCGCGCCACTGACAAAGACCAAATCACCCACGACATTTCCGTTGAAGTAATTGAGGGTCTGATCAAGAATCACATCACCCGCCCCTTGTTCGAAATTGTAGTAGAGAATCGGGAATCCACTTGGAGCAAGACTACCAGCATCCGTGGGATCACTTCCCTTGACAATCTCAACGCGATCATCCGTGCCGTCAGAATCGGTATCCGCTAAATTTGGATTTGTCCCGGGGTCATCGATGCCAACGTGAGTACCAGGAACCTCAACTCCGTCGCTCAGCCCATCACCATCCGAATCCGGATCGAGTGGATCGGTTCCAGTCTGATCGGAATCAACATAGTTATCGCCGTTATTCTCAACGCCATCGCGCAAGCCATCACCATCAGTATCAGCATTGTTGGGATCGGTGCAGGAAAGGAATTCCTGCAGGTTGGTCAGATCATCGCTGTCCTTATCGTCGCCGGCATCGTTGGTCCCGACAAGCAAGCCGTTGTCCTCTTCCCAGAAATCCGGCATGCCGTCTGAATCGGAATCAGTGAGCACGCCGATTTCGACCTCCTCGAGATTACTGGAGCGCCCACTACCCTCACGGTTATGAAACGCGATATGGTTAAAGGTGGCCGAAGAAGAAACAATGGAATCACTCACCCCGGCGGCATTAGCCCGGTTTCCCTGCTCCCAGATACAGAAGCCCAGAGCGCCCGCGCCATCATCCGTAATCACGAATTCATAGGTTGTCCCTGCCGTAAAATCGATCACTCCTGATTTCTGATTTCCAGCCAAAGTAAATTGAGTGCCGCGAACACGGATATCGAAGCCGCCATTATTCTGGCTGGCATTGAATTCGATACCATTCTGGGTCTCACCATAAAACTGAACATCTGGAACGGCATCAGTACGAGTAAGAATTTGCAGGAAATCATCTCCTCCCAAGAAGGTCCACTGTCCCTTGATATAGAGACCGCCGAGTATCTCTGGATCAAATTGATCACGGGTGTAGAGATGGCCTCGCCCTGTAAGCCGGACATGTCCCATCTCTTGTACTACTGCAGCCCCGCCTGCCGGGATCTCCAAATTGGAAAGCCAAACGACTTCATTCAAACTACCGATTTCGAAATCATCCACGATGGGAAGGTCCGTGGGCGCTGGAAACAACATGGCATCACCAGGGTCCGTTCCCGCTCCGACTTCCACATCGTCAGAAAAACCATCCGAATCAGAATCATCAAGATTAGGATCACTTCCGGTTTGATTCTCATCGAGATACGGAAGGTCTGGATTTTCTACTCCATCTGAAAATCCGTCGCCATCAGAATCAGCATCCTTCGGATTGGTTCCTGTATCAGTGGCGCTAGTCCAAGTCTCGCTACCGGTTTCGTAGCCATCCCAAAGAGTGTCATCGTCAGTATCATTATCGAGTGGGTCGGTGCGCCGTGTGAACTCCTCAAAATTTGAAGAGGCATCCGCGTCAGGATCGCCCAAAGGACCATAATCAGGATTTCCTGATCCATCGTCTGTTTCAGCTCCCGCACCGAGATTCGCGATTTCCCACTGATCGGTCATGCCATCCGAATCGGCATCATCAACCCCCCCCGGGTTGGTATTCGCAAGGTCAGCGATCTGAGCAGCTGAGAGAACCTCATCGTAAACTCTCACATCATCAAGATCTCCATTGAATGATCCCTGATTACGGGAAGTTCCAACCAAAAGATTTTCGACTGCGTTGGCAGTGTATGCACCAGCGTTGCCACCACCGCCAGAAACGGCAAGGACACCATCAACAAAGATACTCTGCTCATTTGAGCCAGCGGTGTTGGTCCACGCAACGTGATGCCATACTCCAACTTCAGTAGAGGGAGCAGCGCCTGAGTTAATATCGTCACCCCAGTGGCCTGACCAATGGCTCGCACCTCTGGAGCCAAGATGAAGGACGTTACCAGAGTTTGAACCAAAGACCATGTTGTCGTTAACTTGATTGTTATACCGAACCCAAGCCGCAAAGGTGTAATTTTGATCTCCACCGACATTCAGAGTAGCAATCGAGCTCCCAGTGCCGATATGAGGAGCTGCAGTTCCTTCTAGGTTGTCACCAGACGGAGCAAGCGAGAGGTAGCTGGTAGTAGTCCCAAGAGGACCTGCGCCAGTGACAATCGTTGCTGTTCCACCTGCTGTTCCAGCAATGGTTCCGCTGATAGCTGAAGATCCAGAGTTTGCAATACTAGCGGCCTCAGCGAGAACTCCCGCTGTCTCTGATTCAAAATCATAGACGATCAAATTGGCTGCCTGTGCTGACGCACTAATGGCCAGACCAAGGGCTATGCTTAAGGTTTTTGTTTTTCTCATTTTGTTGTGGGTTGTGCTGTAGATTGGGTATTTGGCAGTGAGGTTTTGGGAGGTAACTCTACCCAGATCGGAGAGGTACCCTAACCTCTCTCCACCCGCCAGCAAGAATATTCACCCTTGGCTCAACACTTCCTGGTAGACAACTAAATCGTCAAGCAACCCGAAGGAGTTTGCCTCACCCGCCCCCCTGGCGCCGCTCCACCCAGGGACACCAGTAATACCAAAAACGACCGAATCTTCAGCCTGAGACCAGCCCAATCTGCACAAGAATTCAGGTTGGCAGATCCATTTTGAAGTTGGGGAGGCCCCGGCTTTGCCGACCACTTTTTATAAGACTAGGAATCTCAGAAAAAACCGAACGAGTGCTAGGAAGAAAGCCGAGTGCAGTAAAAAAGCCCGCCCCGAACTAAGCCACACTTGGTTCAATAGCGTTACGACTTCCTCGGGAAACAATCAGATTTCGTCCAACCTCACACCGGCGATGATACGCCCCTCTGTTTCCCTCATAACAACTGACAAAATCGTCATGACCGTATGACCTCAAAACGTGAGTAAGTATGGTATCGGAAATACGGCTAAGAACCATTTCCCCTTCTTGCTCCAAACAGGCTCCCTCTCCATCATTGGATGCGTCATTCCATTCGTATTGCGCAAGCAACTCTTGAATCTCCAATAAGCGTCCAGATTCACAGGCAACCCCACAAGCCATCTCGGCAATCTCATGGGCCGGTAAAGTTGCCGAAAAGAAGATAAGATACTTCGGCAAAGTCGAATTCTCCACCATCCCTACTCCTAACAACATTCTCCGATGATAAGACCTCGCCAGATCCCGGGCATTTCCGTCGCCACCACAAGCAACATACTCACGCTCCTCTCGACGAAGCTCACGCATTTTCTGAACCGATATTTCCCCATCTCTATCCGCTTCTTTTTCGATGAGGTTAAAAAATGCACTCAGGACCTCTGAGGCGGGAACTCCATTTTGTTGTTCTATTTTCATTAATGATCGACTAGGTGTGGCTGCACAATGTCAGGAAAACAAAGAGATTAAAGGAATATTTATCAGATAAGTCAATTAATATTCTTTTTTTACATGAAGATAATTCATGTGATATTTCAAGAGTTGTCTATCCTGCATTCGGTGATGATTGGTATCCACAAGGTGATTTCGGGGTGGGGCAAACTCTACCCAAAATCAGAAGACGCGGAACGGGCCGGAGCGTTACGAAAATTTTGGTCCAACCAAAAAACAGTCGAATTACTAGTGGGGATTTCACGTCTATAGAGTGCCATGGAATCCAGAGTATCCAATGGCTGGAGTGCTTTTATGTATGGTATTTCCGGTGGGATTTGAGCGAATCCCCACTCCTAAACCGGTCTTAAACGGGCATACTCTGAACCGGTAAGCCGATTGGGGAGAAACCATCCCTATAAAATCCTCTGAAAATCTCATCGGATCATGAAAGCTGTTCAGCGGCCACACCAGTGAGTCATCTGGCTTTCAACACTTTCAAATAGCAATCGCCTCGGAAAAAAATTTCTTCCGCTTAAACACCCCACACTTGGCGGCAGGAAACTAAAGCTGCTCCCACTCTCCAAATTGGCGAAACTTCTCGTAACGTTGGTCGCGCAGCACTTCGGAAGGTAAACTGCTCAGCTCTTCAATCTGACGCACAACTTCATCTTTCAGCGATGCTGCCGCAGCGTCCGGACTATGGTGGGCTCCACCTGGCACCTCGGGAATCACCCCGTCGATAAGCTTTAGCTTCATCAAATCCGGCGCGGCAATCTTCATCGCCTCTGCTGCCTCCTCGGCATACTTTCGATGCTTCCATAAAATGGCGGCACATCCTTCCGGACTGATTACCGAATAATAGGCGTTCTCCATCATAAGCACACGGTCGGCAACCCCGATTCCCAGAGCCCCTCCAGATCCACCTTCGCCAAGGACAACGGCAATGACCGGGACTTTTAAGGCCATCATTTCACGCAAGTTTCGTGCAATCGATTCAGCAATATTGCGCTCCTCGGCGCCAATTCCCGGAAAGGCTCCCGGCGTATCAATCAAGGTGATAATCGGAAGATCGAACTTCTCAGCCAGCTGCATCAGACGCAACGCCTTGCGGTATCCTTCCGGATGAGCACTCCCAAAATTGCGTTTGAGATTCTCTTTTAAATCACGCCCCTTCTGATGACCTATCACAACACAACGATGACCTCCGATTCTCGCAAAGCCTCCGGGCATGGCGTGATCATCACCCACCACGCGATCTCCGTGAAGCTCGGTAAAGTGATCAAATGCCTTGGCAATATAATCGAGCATGAAAGGACGTTGGTTGTGACGGGCGATCTGCACACGCTGCCATGGTGTCAGATTACTGTAGATCGAACTTTTGGTCTCAACAAGTTTCGTCTCGATGGCGGCGATTTCATCGCTCAAGTCTATGTCTTGCGACCGAGACTTTTCCTGCAACTGGGACAATTCCTTCTCCAGTTCGGCAATCGGCTTTTCAAATTCAAGCAACTCCATGGTTTTTTGTATGTGGGGACTCTATCAGCCAGCGGGTTTGATTTCCACCTCATTCCCGATCCGAATTAACATCGATAATTCCTCCATATCGGAATTCATCAGAAAAATCCCCCGTCCGGGGTCTTCCTCGTCTCTTTCCGGAACGGGACGCATCTGAATAAAGTGTCTCCCGGCCTTAAAGCCGAGAACTTTGGTGGCATGACGATAGCCGGACAGAGCCGGACGAACGACTTCCCCGTTGATCTCACCCTGCTTTCTGGAAATTTTCGAATGGATCGACTTTCCTCTCAAACTTGCCAGGTCGAGCTTCATGATGGGATAATCTTTCACGAAGATATGCTCCTTTTTCTCCTCATCAGGCCGAAAAAGCTCAATTCTCCGCTTCGCCAAATCAACCACCAGTTTGAAATTCAAGGACATTACCACCAACTCATCCCCCACATGCAGCGGACTCATCTCCAGAAGACCGTTGAGAAACATCATGCAGTCCAGAGTAGTGCGACTGTTGTTGGCGACATTAAGATACCCTTCACCGGGTTTGATCGTGTAGATCATTTTGTTAGACATGTTCTCGATCGAGAGAATTTCATCCAAATTAATCTCACCCAGAATCCGCCGGGCCTCCGCTCCGTTTTCTGAATCAGAATAGAGATTCTGAATAAATAAAAGTTTCTCCACCGCCTCGTCCTTGCGATCCATCGCGAGCAATTCCAGAGACCGGTCATACTCACGCTGCCCGGGCACAAAATCGCCATTTTCTCCGTCCACGACAATCTTATCGAGAACCTCGGAATTCCCCACGCTATTATCCTCGAACCGCTGGGTCCACTTCGTGAGATAGAGATACCCGCCGCCGAGCAAACCAACCACAGCGAGCACTGCAAAGAATTTGATGACCGTGAGGACGCCGCTCATACTCGAAAATCCCTATAGCAATCCGCGACGCTTAAAATCGAAGTGATTGATCTCCCGCGACTTCATGATCATTTCCAACGTGAATTTCATCACCCCAACCTCCCAGGTGTCATCGACACTCTCGATGATCGCCAGGGAAGGATTCCCTTCCTTCCAGGCAAGCTCGACTGCCTTATCACGGACGTTCTCAATTCGCTCATGAACCAACTCCTCGGAAACCTCGCTCCGTCGAAATTGAAAGCCATACTGCAGGAAACTCAGATCCAATCCCTGCTCTTTAAAATGGTTAATCACGCCGAGAACCTTGGGGTCAAACCCCTCCAGCTCGATATCGTTGAATCCTTCCGGCTTGATCAAAGTAGGCTTCTGCGCCTCGACCTCTCCTCTTCGGACACGCACTGCTCCTACCGAGTCCATCGGCTCGCTTAGAATCTCAAAATTAAAATTCGTGGAGCCAAAGGTATCGATCCGACGATCCGGTTCATAAAGAACCTGGGTCATCTCCATCGCGTATTGAAAATCGTCGGGGCTCAGCATCGTCTCGAGGGAAGTATCGCCCAATAATTGAAACGTGGCCAATGAAAAGGGCAGGTCCCCAACATGGGAAGCCTGCCTTTAATTCAAAAGGGAATCTCAGAAATTAGCTCTGAGCCGCTTCAACGTGGGAAATGATGTCACCCACCGAACGGAGCTTCTCAGCTTCCTCGTCAGGGACTTCGATGCCAAACTCCTCCTCCACAGCCATAACCAGTTCGACTGCGTCTAATGAATCGGCTCCGAGATCTTCGATCAAGTTGGACTCAGGCTTAACCTGGTCAGCGCTGACGCCGAGTTGCTCTACAATGATTTCTGTGACTTTTTCTGTGATGTTTTCTGCCATGACTTAGTAAATCCTAATTCGGAATTAGTGGGAAGTGGAGAAATTGGCAATACTTAAAATTCACTCGCTCTTTTCCCCTGATTCCGGGCTTTCCGCGTTTTCTGCTTCGTCTTCCTCATCATCCTCGACAACAAGCTCAATCAATTCACCATCAAAATTGGCAAGAATCCTCTGAAATAAGGCCTCCGCAGGCGCTCCCTCTTCTTCCTTAAACTGTCCGTAGACCATCCCATCAACTTTGGCTTTCTGCTCTTTTCCACTGGAATCCTTATATTTAATGGTAGCCAATCCCTTGGTTTCCCACTTGCGCTTATCGATCTCGATCATCTGCGAGAAGGGAATTCTAGCCCCGCAGGGCGCATAATAGGCCTCAGTATCCACACACATATTTCTCCTCTTGGTCCGGATGAGGAAAAAAATTGCTACTGCAGCCAAGCAAAAGCACACAATCGAGGCGTAGAGCTGCTCCTTGATCTTATAGGCAGGCTTCGGATCCTCTTCCAGGTTGATGGTTTGCGGCCAACCTTTTTCTCCGCTGTAAATTTTCCAAAGGCCTTCATCGCTCTCCTTATCCATCGCCTCCTTGTCGGCGAGAATCTTAGGCCATTTTTCCTGAAAATCCGTGCCTTCAGGATAAATACTCTGATCCTTCCCAAAGGGAATCGTCTGATCCTCCACGAACGCTTCCCAACCTTTCCATATTTCGGGGTTGGTCTGGGCCTTTCCCGCCTGATTAAATGCACGATACTGGGCAATGATGTAATTCTTATTGGGATATCCCACCTTCCAGTCGTATAGAAAATAGACGGCAAATCCGCCAAACATGACCAGCATCAGAACAATGCGGGTGAGAAACCATTTGGTTGGCTGACAGACAATCTCTTGGGGGTGGGACATATTGGCTACAGGGAAGAAATCAACTCTGCCTTCACATGGCAAGCAAGCAACCCAAGAATCGCGCACCTAGATCAAACCAACTCCCTCTTTCCTGGCAACTACGGCCAATTTAAATGCTTCCCGATCTCCGTAGCGCTTAATGGAAAACTTCACACAGCGCCGCGCCCCCGGAGCAGGCGACCAAGTAGCCTGCCAAAATCGATACGATGCCCCATTGGTCACGACGGTGACTTTGGACACTCCCACAACCCCGGAACGGTTACGAACAGATCGGGTGCAAATCCGGGCCTGCTCGCTCGCTTCAATCTGTCGTAAGAGCCCATTGCGCCAAGCCCGGGCGACACCGAGAGCATTTTCCGGCCCTCCATGAACACCATCGCCGAAGTATTTGGCGTATTTCACCCCTCGACGCTGCAAGCGAACTTGCCACCCGTGCGTACTCGCACCAGGCAGGTCGATTCGCGCCAAGGCGTAGTTTTCATCGATCCGGGGCATTCGTTACCCTAAAGTTGGAAACAGATCCACGAACTGTCAAACTCTCGAGGAAGATTTTTTAGCGATCACGGCCCCAACCGCGGCCTTCACCGTTGATTCGGCCAAGGATGCGCTCTTTCGAAGAGTCGTCAATGGCTTGAGACTCCTGCACTTTTGAGATGGCTCCTTCCTTATCAGAGGATGCCATTCTGACCGCAGTCACCCCAACGGTCCATCCACGGGTCCGATCGTCTCCAATCGACTCCGCCAAAGCAAAAGTATCCGGCCCGGATTCCGAGCTGTTCATGATATATGAGGACACCCCGCTATCGCGAACTTTCCCCTCGGGTTGATCGTCGATCCAGGCGCGGGCCTTAGTCGGATCCTGCGAAACCCAGCTTCCCATGACATCCTCAATCGTTTCCCGTTGAGCATCCTCGCTCCCGTTTTCCATCACCCAAGAAACGGCTTCACCAGGGTCGCCCTGAGAGGCCATTTCTTCCGCCACTTTCTCCACGGCTTCATCGCGAGCCTCACCTTCGGCCATGGCCAGGGCTTTGGTTGCCGCCAACTTCGGATTGTCCAAGGCCAATGATTCCACGGCAGCCCCCATCGCGGCATCCCGCTCCTCAGCTGGCAATCCGTTGACCCACGACTCGGTCTCCGTCCAGCTCTTCTTTGCCCACTCACTGGCAATCGAAGAGTAGGCATCCTTGAGAGCCCGACCTTCCAGACCTTTCGTCAACTCTGAAGCACGACTTGGATCGGTCACCGCCATTTGAGAGAGCGCTTTCACGGTGGCATCGCTCTTTTCCTTTCCCTCCAAAGTATTCGCCCATTGCAATGCGGCATCGGGATCCTGCTTGGCCCACTCACCGGCAATCGTCGCTGACCCGGAGCCACCCCCACGGCCACCCATCATGCCCATCATGGCGAATTGGGTCTTATTACTTTCAAAATACGCGGCAGCTCCCTTGGGGTCGCTTGCAGCCCAGCTTTGCAAAACAGTGGGACGAACAAACATCCCCGCACGGCCCATCTTAGTATTGGCGTGCTCCATGGCCAGATAGGGATCGACTTCCGCCCAAGCCCCAAACAGAAGGTATGCCGCCAAAATGCGCTCGCTGAATGGCAGATTGTCCAGAGTGCTCGCTTCATCCGCAAATTCAACAGCGGAAAGATTTGAATAGCGATCCAGCAAGGCCTGCAACCGGGCGGTCTGCCCCGGTTCCTGCATAATTTCGACGTAAGAGGAGGTGGAACGACGCCCTCCGGAATCACCCGTCGAGGAGCTTCCCCCGATGCTGCGGGAACGCTCTCCGCCCCCACTGTTGGCCACAACTTTATTAGACTGTTCGTCTTCCGAATCCGAGGATCCGTTTCCTGCGATATAGCCGATGGCACCACCGACGAGAAGACTTGAGAGAGCGATAGGAAGAATACTTTTCATGGAGTTTACTTACACAATATAGCGAGATATACCAAACCCGCAGCAGAAAGGTTACCGCTGCGGGTGATTTTGTGGAATATAATCCAAGCAACTCCTTTAGTTGAAGCCGAAGGCGTTGCCGTGATTGTGGTCGTTCAGGGAATCTTCCTTCTCCTTGGCGGCCTGACATTCCACGGTGAGACGGGCAAATGGCATCGCTTCCAATCGAGGTTGCGGAATTCTTGCCCCCGAGACTTCACATTTTCCGTAAATCCCCATTTCAAGACGCTGCAAGGCCTCTTCAATCTCACCGAGTGCGTTTGCTTCCTTCGACAGAAGAGTCAGGGCGAAATCGCGGTCATAGGCGTCTGAACCGGCATCAGCTTGGTGCATTCCCGAACCATTCGCTTCATTGCCTTCCACGGCATTCTTAATGGTATCCTGCTGCATCCCATACATCGAATCAGTAATCTGATCGCGAAGATCCAAAAGACGTTGCTTTTGCTTTTTCTCAAAAACGGTGAGCTTGGCCAGAACGGCCGGACGAACGTATTTCCGCTTCACAACAATGGGTGGCAAGGCCGCCTCATCATCAAGCTTCTTCTGCGCAGCCTTGCTCAATTTTTTGGCTGCTTTTTTAACCGGGGCTTTTTCCTTCGCCGGAGCGGCCACTTCCTTGGCCGAGGTTTTCTTTGCAGGCTTTTTAGCAACCTTCTTGGCCACTTTCTTCGCGGGAGACTTTTTGGGCGATGCTTTCTTTGCAGTTTTTTTGACCACCTTTTTCTTAACCGCTTTTCTGGCAACTTTCTTTGTGGGAGCC
>NHEN01000019.1 GCA_002172625.1 Verrucomicrobiaceae bacterium TMED86
CGATAACATGTTTGAAGTCGTGAACAAGAAGCAGGTGATCTGTACGCTCGACAAGAAGGTGAAGTTCGACTGCGACATTGAAGTTCAAGTTGGTCGAGGGTTTAAGACCGGCGACGAAAACAAGCGCGATGGTGCTCCCATCGGCGTGATCGCGATTGACTCGATTTTCTCACCTGTTTCTCGCGTGAAGTATTCCGTGGAAGCTACCCGTCTCGGTCAGATGACTGACTTCGACAAGGTGATCCTTGATGTTTGGACTGATGGTCGCATTGAGCCACATGATGCCCTCCTTCAGGCTTCCGCAATTCTTCGTCACCACCTCGACGTCTTCGTTAATTACGACGACGACGCTGTTGGATTCGAAGAAGCACCAGCCGAGCAGTCCGAAGAGAATGCCGCTCTTAAGAAGCTCCTCAACATGAGCGTCAACGAGATTGAACTTTCCGTTCGTGCAGCCAACTGCCTGAACAACGCAAACATCACCTCCGTTGGTCAGCTTGCCCTTAAGACCGAGGCGGAAATGCTGAAGTATCGTAACTTTGGTAAGAAGTCTCTGAACGAAATTAAGGACAAGCTCTCCGAGCTTGGACTTGGTCTCGGAATGAACCTCGATCCGTCACTCCTCACTGGTGCCGCTCTCGGTGCTCCTGCTGCTCCACGCCTTGGTGTGGAAGAAGAAGCTCCCGTAGGTCTTGCCGACCTGATCGCCCAGAACTTGGACCAGTAATCCACACACCCTAGAAAGAAAATTCACCGATGAGACACCGTCGTAAAACACTTAAACTCCAGCGTAAGGACGGTCACCGCCGTTCGCTGCTTGCCAACCAAGCCTGCGCTCTAATTCAGCACGGCCGTATCCGCACTACCGTCGCCAAGGCCAAGGCCCTGCGTCCTATCGTGGAGAAGCTCGTGACTCTTACCAAGAAGGAAGACGGCGTGCATGCCCGCCGTATTGCTTTCCGTTTCCTCGCTCAGAAGGACGCTGTGAAGCGCCTTTTTGATGTCGTGGCTCCAGCCGTGGGCGATCGTCCCGGTGGATACGCGCGCATCACCAAGCTTGGCGCCCGTCCCAGTGACTCCGCTCCAATGGCCTACATCGAGTGGGTGGATATTGAAAACCTCGCCGATGATGACATCGAAGAGGATGATGCCGCCGAAGCCGTCGAAGCTGCCGAAGAGTAAGACCTTCTCACGCTGAGAATTATTTCACAACGACCGTTCTCTTGATTGAGAACGGTCGTTTTTTCGTCATGCCATGAGGTCTGAGATTGGATTGCCTCCCACGTCGGTGAGGCGGAATTCACGGCCTTGGTGGAAGTGGGTGAGGCGTTTGTGGTCGATGCCCATGAGTTTGAGAATGGTGGCATGGAGGTCGTTGACGTGGACGGGGTCTTTGACGACGCTGGTGCTGTAATCGTCGGTCTGGCCGTAGGTGATTCCCGGCTTGGCTCCGCCTCCGGCCATCCACATCGTGAAGCATCCGGGATGATGATCGCGACCGTAGTTTTTCTCGGTGAGTTTGCCTTGTGAATAGACGGTGCGTCCAAATTCGCCGCCCCAGATAACGAGGGTGTCGTCAAGCATGCCTCGTTGCTTGAGATCCATGAGGAGTCCTGCGGTGGCCTGGTCGGTGTCGCGGGCCTGACTGCGCATTTGGCCGGGGAGATTGTTGTGCTGATCCCAGCCTTGATGAAAGAGTTGGATGTAGCGGACGCCTCGTTCGGCGAGTCGGCGAGCCATGAGGCAGTTGTATGCGTAGGTCCCGGTTTTCTTGGCGTCTTCGCCGTAGAGATCGAAGGTGCCTTTTGGTTCGTTGGCAAAGTCGAGCAGGCCTGGCACGGAGGTTTGCATGCGGTAGGCTAATTCATATTGTGAAATGCGGGCTGCAATTTTTGGGTCTTGTGTAAGAGACAATCGGTCGTGATTAAGTTTTTTTAGGGAGTCCAACATGCGACGGCGCATCTCGCGGCTGACGCCGGGCGGGTCGTAGATGTCGAGAACAGGATCGCCCTGGTTGCGGAATTTGATCCCCTGATACTTGGCTGGGAGAAAACCCGCCCCCCACAAGCGATCGTAGAGAGGTTGTCCGGTTTTGGCCTTGCCTCGGGAGCTCATCGCGACGAAGGCGGGGAGGTCGCTATTGTCGCTCCCTAAGCCATAGTGCATCCAGGCTCCCATGCTGGGGCGGCCGGCGATTTGGGAGCCGGTTTGCAAGAAGGTGATGGCGGGATCGTGGTTGATCGCTTCCGTGTGGAGAGATCGCATGATGCAGAGTTCGTCTGCCAGCTTTGCGGTGTGCGGCAAAAGTTCACTCATCCAGGCGCCGCTCTCGCCATGTCGGGTAAAGTTGAAAATGCTGGGAGCGGTGGCGAAGCTGCTCTGGGCGGACGACATTTTGGTCTTTCGTTCGTCGGGGTAGACCGAAGTGGGGACTTCTTCGCCGAAGCGTTTTTTCAGCCCGGGCTTGTGGTCGAAAAGGTCGAGCTGGGAGGGGCCGCCGCTTTGGAAAAGGTAGATGATACGTTTGGCCTTTGGTTTCGAAACGACCGATGAATGAAGGCCTTGCTCTGATCCCAAAAGAGAACCAAGCGCGAGAGAGCCAAGTCCGGCTCCGCCTCCTTGCAGAAAGTAACGACGAGTTAAGTTGAAAGGATCATTCACGGGTCAAAGATTCATCGAGGTTTAAGATCGTTGTGGCAACGATGGTCATGGCGGCGAGGTCTGTTGGATTCAAATCTTGATTGTAGGCCTTATCTCCAATTTTGAGCAATTCGGCAGCCTTGTCCGGAGTGTTTTTGAAATCACTTCGGTAGGCCTTGTAATCCTGGGCGAGTCGTTCCGTGGTTTCTTTCGAAGGAGTGCGTCCGGAAAGGATGCGATATCCGGTTGCGATCTTTTCTGCCGGACTTCCTTCCGTCCGCAAGATCCGTTCAGCGAGAAAGCGGCTTGCTTCGACGAAGGCGACGTTATTCATCAAGGTGAGAGCCTGCAACGGAGTGTTGGTTCGGCTCTGTTGGATGGTGCAAACTTCGCGGTCTCCGGCATTGAATGTCATCATGGTGGGTGGAGGAATGGTGCGACGCCAGTATGTGTAGAGGCTGCGGCGGTACAAGTTATCGGCGGTGTCTCGCTTGTATTTGTTGTTGGAAATCGCGCTCCAGATTTTGGGTGGCATGTAGGGCTTGGCGGGAGGGCCGTATTGTTTTTCAACGAGGAGATTGCTGGCGAATAAAGCCTGATCCCGGATGGCGAAAGCGGTCAGGCGTAAGCGGGGTGCCCGGGCGAGAAGGCGGTTCTCTGGATCAAGAGCTAAGAGGTGGGAAGTCGTGAGCGATGATTGTTGGTAGGTCGCACTCATCGCGATCAGTTTGTGGAGCGCTTTCACGTTCCAACCGTTTTCAATGAATTCAACGGCCAGCCAATCAAGTAATTCCGGATGGGTGGGGACTTCGCCTTGCGCACCAAAGTTTTCCGGAGTGCGCACGAGACCTGCTCCGAAGAAATGCTGCCAGTATCGATTAACGGTAACTCTGGAGGTGAGGGGGTGTTTGGGATGAGTGAGCCATTGGGCGAGACCTAAACGGTTCTTTTCAAATTTCTCCTGGCTGGTATTCAGGCTGGTCGGAGTCGAGGGTTGAAGTTTTTCGGATTTGTCAGGATCGTTGTAGAGGCCTCGATTTAAGAGATAGGTTTCGCGAGGTGTGCCCTGCTCGTGCATGACCATGACGGTTTTTTCGTTGCCGGGTACCGGACGTCTGACCCCCCCGCTGTATTGCCCTTTCTTTTGCCAGGTGATGGGCTCTGGGGTTCGGGCTTTGTTGGTTGCTTCATCGATGTTGGGATAATTTTTGGGAACAGGGATATAAGGCGGGCTGTTGCCATTATTGGGGCCGGTCCCAAATTCGGGGACGTTGTTGAAGTAGGCGAAGAGTTGATAGTATTCCTTCTGCGAAATCGGGTCGAACTTGTGATCGTGGCAACGGGCGCATGAAACGGTGAGTCCTAAGAAGACCGTGCCAAGGGTATCGACCCGGTCGGCGACGTATTCAGCCTGCCATTCTTCGGGGATCGATCCGGCTTCGGAATTGATGCGATGGTTGCGGCAAAAGCCCGTTGCGATTTGTTGATGCAGGGTGGTATTGGGAAGCATGTCTCCCGCCAGTTGGTGGGTAATGAATTTGTCGTAGGGAAGATTTTGATTCAGGGCGCGAATGAGCCAATCCCGCCAAGCCCATTGGTAGCGGTAACGGTCGTTTTGATAGCCATCGGTATCCGCGTAGCGCGAAGCTTCCATCCAGAACGCGGCCATGTGTTCGCCGTATCGGGGTGAGGCCAGGAGTCGGTCGATGAGCTTTTCGTAGGCGTCGGGAGAGGAGTCGTCCACGAAAGCGCTCACTTCTTCAGGCGAAGCAGGGATTCCTGTCAGATCTAGACTGACGCGACGAATGAGCGTTTCCTTGGAGGCGGGAGAGGAGAGTATTAGATTTGAATCCTGGAGGCGCCTGATGATGAAATAGTCGATGTTTCGTGGTTCGTTTTTCCGGGTCGCAGGAATGAAGGCCCAATGAGGTTCGAATTGGGCACCTTCTTCAATCCATTTTCGGAGAGACAGAATTTCCTGGGGAGAGAGGCTCTTATTTGTCTCAGGCGGAGGCATGATTTCCTCATCATCAACGTGGGCGATGCGAGCGATCAGTTCGCTTTTGTCAGGTGCTCCCGGTTCAATGACTTTGAGAGCGGACTCTCGCTGATCGAGGCGCAGTTTAGCTTCGCGTGTTTTGGCATCGGGACCGTGGCAGGCGAAGCATTTATTGGAAAGGATGGGGCGGATATCACGATTGAACGAGAGCTTTCCAGCTGCGCTGAGCGTGCTGAAGAGGAGAACGATGGGAATAATTCGCATGGAAGAACGCCTCGAATAAAGCGCAAGTCCCACTCCTCCGCGAGAACCAACTTTGGGGCTTAGAGAGCTTCGTGTTTCGTGAGAAGAACGCGGACGTCGCCCACGAAGACTTTGGCGCGAATTTCAACCGGGATCCGCCAAGTGTCATCTGAGATCCAGAGGGTGGCGGACTTGAGTTTTTTGTAGTGTTTGAGACTCATGTCATCGTCGATTTTTTGGAGGGCGATACTCATCTTGATGCACTTGCGGCCGTGGTGTATTTCACGGCCGAGGACTCTGAGTTTGCAGAGATACGGCGTCGCGACCGGATGAAAGGGCATCACCACGGTGTCTCCGTTATTGAGAGACATACTCCGGATCTGGAGGAGGCCCGCGAAGAGGTCGAGGGAGTGAGGGTAGTTGAAGGTGCTTTTATCGACCTCCGTTTTGCCGTTCTCGGTTTCGATCTTCGATCCTTTGACGCCTTTGGAATTAAAAAGGTATTCCAGTTTGCTGATCTCTGCACGGGCTTTTTCGGTGCCGATGAACATAAGTGGTCTCAGGCTTGAGGGGCGGAGGAAGCTGATGTAGTTGAATTGGAAGGGGTAGAGGACATGGGCCCAGCCGGTGCTGCCGCCGTAGGCATGAACGAGGAAATGCTTGGGGTATTTGGGGTCTTTTTTTCCAAAGAGAATGTCAAAGTTGCCAGCCTTGAGTCGTCCGTTCCAGGACATGGTGTAGGAGAGCTTGGTGGGTGAGATTTTGCGAAGAGGGGCTTTTGGGGGAATATTGGCCTGTTTGAGCCAAGCGGGGGCAGCCGAGACAGGCAGGACGAGAGCAAAAGAAAGAAGAAGGAATTTCATATAGTTGTGAGACCCCAAAGCAGCGTCACTTATTCACAATCGTGTCTTTAAAAAGAAAAAGGCGTGACGGGAGGTGGGGGAAGGTTAAAACCCGTTTGAAGCCTATGGCGAACAAGGTCACCTACCAAGAAGCTGGAGTTGATACCCGGGCCGCTGCGGCACTGGTCAACGAGATTAAATCGGACGTTGCCCGGACGCAGAAACAGCGGCAGTTGCACAATTCCTTCGGCCTTTTTGCGGCGGCCTTTGACCTCAGTGAGTATCGCCAACCGGTGATCGTCACAGGCTGCGACGGAGTGGGAACCAAGATTGAATTACTTCTGGAGCACGGAATGGAATCCGAAGCCGGTAAAGATCTTATCGCCATGAGCGTGAACGACATTATCACGACGGGTGGTGACCCTCTTCTGTTCCTGGATTACATCGGGATTGAAAAACTCCATCCCGAGCGGATCAAGCGCCTGATTTCGGGAATGTGCGATTACCTCGAAGACTGTGGCTGTATTTTGGCCGGAGGTGAGACGGCGGAAATGCCGGGGCTTGTTCCTCCTGATGTCGTGGAGCTTTCAGGATTTTGTATCGGCGCAGTGGAGAAGGATGAAATGATTCAGCCGGATACTGCAAAATTGGGAGATGTTTTGGTGGGATACAAATCCGACGGGTTCCACGCCAATGGCTGGAGTCTCTGTCGTCGTATTCTCAGTGAACATGGATCTGAATTTAGCGATGAAGAGATCAAGTCGATGCTCGCTCCAACTCGTTTGTATCACGACGTGACCAATGGCTTGAAGTCAGCGGGTGTTCGCGCGAAGGCCTTTGCCCACATCACCGGCGGTGGTCTTCCTGAAAATCTGGAGCGCTTGTTCCGGGGAATGGGGGCGGACCTCACGATTCCTTATTGGGAGAATGAGCCGGTCCAGAAGCTATTGCTCCACACCGATCCCGAGGATCGATTTAATGCCTTCAATATGGGCATCGGTTGGGTCGCGGTGGTGGATCCTGATTCGGTGGAGGCGGCCTGCGCGGCTGGGCCGGGAGGTATTGTGTTGGGCGAACTTCGCGATGGAGACGGCATCACTGCCACCGTGGAATCCTAATTCTGATTATTTATGAGCGATCCTCTCAAACACGAGTGTGGAATCGCCGTTGTGCGATTGAAGAAGCCACTGGCTTATTATCAAGACCGTTACGGTTCGGCCCTCTGGGGCTTCAATAAGTTGTTTCTTCTGATGGAGAAGCAACACAATCGCGGGCAGGACGGGGTTGGAATCGGTTGTGCCAAAATCGGGATGCCAGCGGGACAACCATATATTTTCAGACGTCGGGATTCCAAGAAGGATTCCTTGGCCAAGCTCTTTCGCAAGGAGCTCAAGGAGCTGCAACGGAAGCATCGCAAGGGGCTTCTTGATCAAGAGGACCCGGATGACCTCCGCACGAATTTTGATTTTGCTGGAGATGTTTATATGGGGCACCTGCGTTACGGGACATCGGGAGAATTTGATGACGGTTCCTGTCATCCCTATCTGCGCCGGAGCAACTGGCCCACAAGGAGTCTCATGGTGATGGGGAATTTCAACATGACCAATACCAGCCAGCTGAACCAGCGGATGTTGGATCGTGGTCAGCACCCGGTGTTTGGGACGGATACCCAGACGGTGCTGGAGGAAATTGGATTTCATTTGGATGAGGCTCATACGGATATTTATCATGAGTTGAGGGACGAGGGGATTGCCGGCGATCATACCGCGGAGCTAATTTCCGAACGTCTCAATCTCGCGCATATCGTCGCGGAGTCGGCGAAGGGCTGGGATGGCGGATATTGTATTTCCGGCGTGGTTGGAAATGGAGATCTTTTTGTGATGCGGGATCCGCATGGCATTCGTCCCTGTCACTATTATGAGACGGACGAGGTGATTGCTTTTGCCTCCGAGCGGGTTCCCTTAATGACGGTTTTTGAAGCCGAGCAGGATGAGGTGAAGGCGCTCGCTCCTGGCACCGTGATGACGATTAAGAATTCGGGTGAGCATCAATCGGAACGCTTCGCGGAAAAGGTGGATCCCAAGCCGTGTTCGTTCGAAAAGATTTACTTCTCCCGGGGAAATGATCCTCAGATCTACAAGGAGCGCAAGGCGATGGGTGCGGCTCTCGTGGATCAGGTTGTGCAGTCCATCGGACATGACTTTGATAAGTCGGTTTTCTCCTTTGTTCCCAATACTGCGGAGACAGCTTATTATGGTTTGATGGATGGCTTGCGTCTCTATCGACGAAAAAAAGTTCGTTCGGATATTCTCGAAGCACTTCAGAAGGGAGAACTCACGGAGGAAAAGCTCGATGATTTGGTGCTCCGCAATTGGCCCGTGGGTGAAAAGATTGCTCACAAGGATATTAAATTGCGGACCTTCATTTCCAAGGAAAGCGGGCGCAATCAATTGGTTTCCCACGTTTACGACATTTCTTATGGTGTCGTGGGAGAAGGGGATTCTCTGGTGGTTCTTGATGATTCGATCGTTCGCGGGACGACGCTGAAGCAATCGATCCTTAAGATTCTAGCGCGAACCAAACCCGGGAAGATTGTTATTTGTTCAACAGCGCCCCAGATTCGTTATCCTGATTGCTACGGCATAGACATGTCGGAGATGGGCAAGTTTATCGCCTTTCAGGCAACGATCAATTTGCTGGAACGCTCGGGAAGAGGGGCCTTGATCGAAGACGTTTACAAGGATTGTATTGCCGAGCTCGAAAAGCCGCCTGAAGAACGAATCAATGCGGTGAAGAGGCTCTACGCTGACTTTACCGACGATGATATTTCGAAGGAGATTGCCGCAATCGTGTATCCCGAGGATATCGATTGGCATGGTGAAGTCGAAGTGCTTTATCAGACCGTTGATAACCTTCATGACTCGATTGAAGGACCGTCGGGAGATTGGTATTTCACCGGAGACTATCCCACAAAGGGTGGGGTGGCTGTTGCGAACCGGGCCTTCATTCACTGGCGCGAAGGGAAGGCCGGCCGTAGTTACGATCTGCACTTATAAAACTTCGACAGCGCGTGCACAGCGGAGGATCGTCTGTTCTCCGAGGTGGGGTCCGAGGATCTGGAGTCCGACAGGCAGTCCGTCGACAGGTTCGAGTGGCACGGAGATCCCGCAATTCCCGGCAAGGTTGGCGGAGATCGTGAAGATGTCGGCTAGGTAGTGCTTCAGTGGATCGCCCGAAGCGGCTCCCATCTTTGGGGCAGCGTCCGGAGCGACCGGAGTCAGGATGGCGTCCACTTTTTCAAAGGCTTGAACGAAGTCTTTCTTGATGAGCGTGCGGACTTTTAACGCGCGGAGATAGTAGGCATCGTGATAGCCGGAGGAGAGAACGTAGGTACCGAGAATAATGCGACGTTTCACTTCCGAACCAAATCCTGCTTCCCGGCTGTCGGTATAGAGTGAGAGCATGTCCTTGGGGTTCTCGGTGCGGTTGCCGTAGCGGACGCCGTCGAAGCGGGAGAGGTTGGATGATGCCTCGGCCGGAGCAATGATGTAGTAGGTCGCGATGGCGTATTCAGTATGTGGGAGGGAAATTTCAACGAGCTCGGCGCCCTGGGCTTCGAGGGCCTTGGCCGCGCTCTCGACACGTTCGCGAACTTGGGAGTCAATTCCGTGGGTGAAGTATTCCTTGGGGAGTCCGAGTTTCATTCCAGCGACTCCTTGATCGAGTCCTTCGGTATAATCGGGAATTTCGGCATCGAGACTGGTGGAGTCGCGTGGGTCGACTCCGGCGATGGCATTGAGGAGAAGAGCGGCATCTTCAACGGTGTGTGTGAGTGGTCCGATTTGATCAAGAGATGAACCGAAGGCAACGAGGCCATAGCGGGAAACCCGACCGTAGGAAGGTTTCAACCCTACCACTCCACAATGGCTGGCTGGTTGGCGGATTGAGCCACCTGTGTCTGATCCGAGCGCGGCGGGAATAAAGTTGCCTGCCACGGCAGCTGCTGAACCTCCGGAGGAGCCTCCCGGGATGTGTCCCGGAGCGGCAGGGTTTTGGGTGAGCTGAATTCCAGAGTTCTCGGTGGATGAGCCCATCGCGAATTCATCTAGGTTCGTGCGACCAAAGGGGATCGCGCCGGCGGCCCTCAGGTTTTTGATGACGGTGGCGTCATAGGGGGAGGTGTAGGCACCGGAGAGGAATTTGGAACCACAGGTGCAAGGTGATCCCTGGACATTGATGTTGTCCTTGATCGCGATGGGCAGACCGCCGAGAGGGAGCGAGAGGTCAGCCTCGTCGGCCTCTGTCAGAGCTGTTTTAGATTCGGATGAAATAAAGGCTCCGATCTCTCCATCTCTGGCGGAGATTTGTGAGACGGCATCTTCGATGATGTCGCGGGAGGAGATTTCGCCGGCGGTGAGCTGCCGACGCAAAGAGCTGAGAGATTGAGCTGCGAGAGACATGTATCTGGGAAGTTTAGGCGTCGACGACTTTTGGGACGCGGAGCTGGCCGTTCGCTTGATCGGGAGCATTTTGAAGGAAGCCTTCGGCGGGGAGGCTTTCCACCGGCTCGTCCGGACGCACTTTGTTCGAGGGGGTGTTGGCATGAGACATGGGTTCGATGCCCTCGATGTCAACTTCGGAAAGCTTCTCGATGTGCTCCATGACTCCAGTGAGTTGGGAGCCGAAGCGCTCTACTTCTTCTTCGCTTAAATTGATACGTGCGAGGTTCGCGACGTAGCGGACATCGATTGATGAATCAGCCATGGGCGAAGAATGCACCGCTGATGCGCTGGAGGGAATCGCAAAGTGCGAATCTCACTGAAGAACTTTGTTCGCTACGAGCTCGGCGTAAATCCACCAGCAGACCGAGACTGTGGCTGCGGCGAGGAGAACGAAGAGCACGGTATTTCGCGTGCGGTATTTGCGTTCGTTGCGTATTTCGTTACGAGACATCTGGGCATAGAAAGCACGTTCCCGGCGGCGCTGGGCGAAATCGTCCGGCGCGGGCATGGTGGTACGTTCCTTTTCCATTTGTTCTCGAATCCGCTCGGGAGCTTTCTCGATAAAATCCTCATACTTGGCGATTTGAGAATAGAGGGCCTGCTCTTGGCTGGCCATTGGGTTGCTGCTTTTCTTTTTAAGGAACATGGGGCTGGTGCTCTATTTGAGGAAGTAAACGATGAGGGCGAGTGAACCTAGAAGGATGACGGGGAGATTAAAGGCGAGTCCATTGAGGAGGGTCGACTGGAAATCAGATCCGACACGTGCTCCGCGGGAAGGGGAGGAAGAGCCGCCGAAGACACCGCTTCGCTTTGAGCCGGTGAAGTAGGAAACAGCTTGTTCGTATTCATCTTCGGCTTTGTCGAGAGTTAGGAGAGCCGATTGGAGTTCGGTGTTGAGGTTGTCCTTGGGCCAGGCTTCGGGATTGAGGGTCTCGATTTTACGAAGGTGGGTTGTGAAGGCTGACTTGGTCTGCTCCAGGTCTTCCATTTCCTGTTTCGCCTCGAAAAGTTCTCTCTCGATGGTGGTGATGGCCGAGGAAAGTTTCTCGGTAAGGTCGAGCTGACCGTTCATGAATTCCTGCTTGCGGTGATTCAGGTCTTCGAGAGCAAGTTTCTGCCTTTCGAGGTTTTTGCGCTGGGAATGGAGCATTTCCAGCTGGGTTTGGGCGTCTGCTAGCTTGCTTTCGAAGTCCTCGGTGAAAGCTGGGGCTTCCTCGGAGATTTCGAGCTGGGGGTCGTTGATACTGATCTGTTGTTTGCGCTCGAGTGTGGTAGCCATGACAAAACCCGTCTTTATTGGGTTCCCTAACCTACCAATTTCAGGGGGCTTCGACGAGTGATTTATTCAAGAAAGCTTAAATTTCTTAAATAATTGACCTTTAAGAGTCCTTCTCTTCCTGAAATGGCTTACGATACCAGGCCCAGCCTTTTCTGAAGAGGGCTTTGAGATCTTCGAGCATGAGGTAGGCGGAGGGGATGAGGAGAAGGGTGATAAAGGTGGCAAAAAGGATGCCAAATCCAAGGGAAATGGCCATGGGTCTCAATAATTGGGCATGGCGGGCTCCGTCGAAAATGAGGGGCATCAGTCCGGCGAAGGTGGTGATGGAGGTGAGGAAGATGGGGCGGAAGCGTCGGATTCCGGAGATCTGCACCGCTTCCTTGAGGCTCATGCCTTCTTCCCGCTTTTTGTTGATGAAATCAACCAGCACGAGGGAGTCGTTCACCACAACGCCGGCAAGAGCGAGGATTCCGAATACTGAAAGCCATGACGGGGTGACATCCATGATGATGTGTCCGCCGTAGGCTCCAATTACTCCGAAAGGGACGGCAAGGAGAACGATGAGGGGTTGGAGCAGCGATTTGAAGGGGATGGCAAGAAGAGCGAAGAGCGTGAGCATGAGAGCGGCGAAAAGCCAGTCGGTGCGGCTATCGGCTTCGCGGTTTTCTTTGATATTGCCTTCCCAGACCCAGGAGATTCCCGGGGCTCGATCGACGATGGCGTTGATTTCTGGCTCAAGCTCGAGGGCGAGCTTCATGATATCGGTTTCCTTGTTTTCCGGCTTGGCGTAAACGGCGATGACCTGAGATCCATTGATGAGTTCGAGTTGGCCGGGCGCTCGTTTTAGTTCGGCATTGGCGACGGTGAAGAAGGGGACGTTGGTTCCACCAGGCGCCTTGATGTTGAGGGTTTCGAATGTTTGGAGTGATTCACGCTTCTCGCGCGGGAGTCGCACAATGACCCTAAGCTCGTCGCCTTCGCGTTGGATGCGTTGGGCTTCCTCTCCATAAAAGGCCTGACGAATTTGTCGGGCCAGATCGCGTTGGGTGATTCCCAGTTCAAGTGCGCGGGGCTTTAGAGTGATGGATAATTCTTCACGACTGCTTTCGTGATCGGCGTGTCCCCATTCGATTTCCCGGTGATTTTCAAAAAAGTCTTCGAGTTCTTCGGCGATCGCGGTTTTGAGTTCACTGCCGGGACCTCGAAGTTGAATTTCCATCGATTCATCTTCTTCTCCGCCCGAGCGACGACCGCCGCGGCTCCCGTCAATTCGAAAGCTTTCGACGTTCGAAAGTTCGCCTACTTTGTCGCGCCACATTTTTGCGATCTCGTCGTTGGTTGGGCCTGGCTCGGAGCGGAGCCCTGGAGAGAGAATCTCCATATAGACCCGTCCCTCTTCCGGGCTGCCTCCACGCCCGTAGCGTCCACTTCCGATATCGCTCAGAACATTCAAGATAAGAGGTTTTCCGTTTCCGGGATCAATGAGTTCCTCCTGGAGTTCGCGGGCGCATTGGGAAATGTAAGCAATTTTTTCCTGAGTTTCCTCGAATGGAGTGTTCTGCATCATGCGGAGTTTCGAGTAGATGATGGATCGCTCGATCGATGGGAATACTTCGAATCCAAGATGTCCTCCCCGTTTGTATCCAAAGGCAGCCATGGCAAAAGCCAGGAAGAGGGTGCAGGTTGTGTAGCGATGTTTCACCGACCAACGCAGGATGGGGGCGTAGAATTTTTCGACACTGCGTTCCAGTCCATCGGCAATCCCTTTTTGGAAGCGAGAGAAGAGACCGAGTTTAGCGGTGTCGCGGTCACGTTTGAGATGCTTCAGGTGGCAGGGGAGGATGAATTTGGATTCGATGAGGGAAAAGATGAGGACAGCCCCGACGACCGGTGGGATTTGCGCGGCCCAGACTCCCGAGTGACCCTCAATAAACATTAAGGGAATGAAGGCGACGATGGTTGTAATGACGCCGAAGGTCACAGGGGTCGCCACTTGTTTTGTTCCGAGAACGGCCGCGTCGAGTGGGCTGAGGTCATCCTTTAATCGGGAGTAGATATTTTCACCCGTCACAATGGCATCATCGACCACAATTCCGAGAACGATGATGAAGGCAAAGATGCTCATGGTATTCGCGGTCAGGCCAAAATAGGGCATGAGCATGATTCCGCCGGCGAAGCTGACGGGAATCCCGAGGACGACCCAAAATGCCAGCATGGGACGGAGGAAGAGACCAAGAACAATGAGAACCAAAAGGGCTCCGATCATCAGGGAGTTTCCAAGGGTGGAGAGGCGGGTGCGGATCCGGATCGATTCGTCATCCCAGACAAAAAGATTAATGCCCTCTGGGAAGCGTTCAGCGGACTGCGCGATATAATTTTTGACGGCGTTCGAGATCTTGATGGCGCTCTCGTTTTGTCCCTGCAGGACATCGAGCATGATCGCGGGTGTCCCATTGAAAAGCATGGCTTGTTCGTTTTCTTCAAAGCCATCCGAAATGTTGGCGAGGTCGGAAATTTTGAGGAGGGCACCATCGGCGGCGGTGACCACAATGTTTCCAAAGGCTTCCGTGTCGTAGGCCTGACCCTCGGTGCGGATCATCACTGAACCCGAGGGGGTCTTGACCGATCCTGCAGAGAGGGCGAGGGATGATTGCCGAATGGCATTGGCAAGATCCTGGATGGTGAGGCCGTAATCGCGGAGTTTTTCGTCGTCGGCTTCGATACTGATCTCGAGGGGGTGGGTCCCTCGAAGATCGGTCCGGGAGACTTCCGGGAGGTCGAGAATGTCCGTTTCGACTTTCTTGGCGAAACGGTACAGATCGAGGTCAGACAAGCTTCCGGTAATGGCCACCGTGAGAACCTCGCGGTAGTTGGAAGTATGGGGAACAGTGATGCGCGGTCGTTCGGCTTCGGGAGGGAAGGTGTTGATGGTGTCGACACGGGCTTCGATTTCATCCCGCAATTCCTGGAGATCGACGCCTTTCTCCGCAGTGATGTCGAAATTGGCCCCTCCCCGGTTGGCATGCGCCTGAACTTCCTTGATGCCGGGAAGGTCTTGAAGGGACCGGTTGATGGGGATGACCACCTGTTCCTCGACATCCTTCGGGCTGCCCCCGCGATAGGTCATCTTGATATCGACTTCACCCCATTCGTAGGTCGGCTGGACTTCCAGAGGGACTTTATTGAAGGCCGCAAAAGCGCCACCAAGAAGAATCGCTACCAGCAGGAAGTTGGAAGCGATGTCATTTCGAGTGAACCAGCGGATCATTTGAGGTAGCTAATAACGGAGAGAGACGGGAAATCCTGTCGGGATCAGAGAGATAACTTTTTCCTGGGAGTATCTCAGCAGGCTACTGGAAATTTTTGCTCGGGTGCTTCAAGGAGAACGCCGTCGAATTGGAAAGAGATTCTTTCGTCTTTTTGCAAGCGCCCCAATCCCGGAACGGAATAATTGTAGGGTGTTACGTGCCTAATCTCTACAAGGTCACGGCCTTTCAGTTCTATCGTTATTTTCGAGGTGTGTTTTTCTCTATCTGCCAGTTTTCCATCGTAAGAATCCGGACCTGTTCCTCGGGCGGTTTGCATTTCGTCTCCATTTTCATCGAAGTCGTTTGCCGGAGCTGCGGTGAGGACAGTCAAGTGGATGAAGAAAATTTGCAGGGAGTGACCCATTGGTGGTGGAAGCATATCGAATGGGCGGAATTTGTCCTCTTGTTTTTGCGGAATCATCAAAAAGCCGGACCCCGTGGAGAGGCTCCGGCTGTAAGAGTGGCGGGGAAGGTTTACTTGTCGTTGACCCGGGCGAATTGCTTCAAGCGGAGGCCGTTCAGAGCGATGAAGCCGGAGGCGTCGTTCTGGTTGTAAGCTTCTTCCTGCCCGCCTTCCATGGTGGCAATGTCCTCGTCATAGAGACTGTTCGGGGAACGGCGACCGGCGTTAATGACGTTGCCTTTGTAAAGCTTAAGACGGACTTCGCCGTTAACGGTTTTTTGGGTCTCGGTGACGAGGGCTTGGATCGCCTCCCGTTCAGGAGCGAACCAAAATCCGTTGTAAACGAGTTGGGCGTATTTGGGAATCAGGCTGTCTCGAACATGCTGGGC
>NHEN01000020.1 GCA_002172625.1 Verrucomicrobiaceae bacterium TMED86
CCCACGCGGGGTTCGAGACTGCGGCCGGGCCCGGCTACGGCATCGCGCTGTCTGTGGACGATGGGGCGAGGGGGGAGCTGGATCCTTGCTTCCACTGGGATCAGGAGAGCCTGGGGAAGTACCTGAGCACCCAGGGCGAGAGCATGAGCCACGTGGTGACCAACCTCAAGCCCTCGACGACCATGCCCGCCATGGTCGATCACACCAAGCCCGAAGGCGCCCAGGCCGCCGCCGACCTCGGAGCCTACCTCGCCTCACTCAAGACCGGCGCCACCTCTTCCGCTCCCGACCAATCCCTCGCACAAACCGGAGGCGCTCACTTTCACAAACTCGGTTGCGCCGCCTGCCACACCAAGCCTTCCGCCGACGAACCCGACTTTGATCACAAACGCATTCCGCTCAACAACGTCGCCACCAAATTCAAAGGCGGCACCTTGATTTCCTTCCTCAAGAATCCCCAGCAGCATCACGAAGCAATCAAGATGCCCAACTTCCGACTCAACGACGAAGAAGCCAAATCACTCGCCGCTTACCTCACCAAGGAATCCACCGGAAACCACACCCCCGATCCCTCCGAATTCCCTCCCGGCGATGCCGCCCGCGGAAAGGAACTGTCCGCCTCTCTCAATTGCGCGGCCTGTCACGAAGGACTCGAAAAAGCCACCACCAGCGCGCCCAAGCTCGCCGACTTCAAGGACTGGAACTCCAAGGGCTGCCTCGGGCCCGATGAAAAACGCGGTAAGGCTCCCCGCCTCAATCTCACCGCCGAAGAAAAAGCCGCCCTCACGCCCCTAGTCGTTCCCGAGCTGAAATTCGATACTGTGGAAGCCTACGCCACCCGTCAGGTTGAAAGCCTGCGCTGCGCTTCCTGCCACACCCACGACGGCAAGGCCGATCTCCTCGCCGCCGTTCACGGCGAAACCAAATCCCTCATCGCCCACATCGAGGGGCACGACGAGAGACTCGACCAATCCCGCCCGCCCCTCACGCACATGGGGGCGATGCTCAACACGCCCTTCTTCGAAAGCATGCTCCTGGGCACTGCCGACCCGCGCCCCCGTCCGTGGCTTGATATGCGCATGCCCGCCTTCCCACTCCATGCCAAAGATCTCGCCGCCGGATTAGCCCGCCAACATGGTCTGGGCAAGGCCGAACCTGGCAAAGAAAAACCCGCCGCTGATCAAGTGAAGCTCGGAGAGCAACTCGCCGCAATGACCGGCTACGCCTGTGTCACCTGCCACGCTCAGAATGATAAACCGGCCCTCGCCGCCTTCGAAGTCCAGGGCATCAACTTCGGCGAAGTCCACAAGCGTCTCCGCCCTGACTACTACCACCAGTGGATGTTCAATCCCGCCCGCATGGTCCCTAACACCAAGATGCCACGCTACACCAACCCGGATGACGGCACTGGTCTCCGCACCGACCTCCTCGAAGGCGACGCGCAGAAACAATTCGAAGCCATCCGCGCTTACCTCCAGTCGCTGCAAAAATAAGCCTTAGCGGCCAAGGATTTTCTCTAACACCGCGAGATAGTCCTCGAAAGCCTTCCGCCCCGCCTTTGTCAGCTCATAGAAAGTTTGCGGCCTCCCGACCCCGTCGATTTTCTCCGACTGGAGATACCCCGCATTTTCCAGCGTCCGAAGATGCGTGATGAGATTCCCGTCGCTCATCTTCAACTCCCCCTTCAAATCCTGAAACGCCCACCGCTCCGCCCGCGAAGCCAGCAGGGACATGATCCCCAGCCGCGCCTTCTCGTGAATAAGCTTATCGAGTTTCGAGAGATCCATCAAGAACGGTCGTTTTCAGAGAGAATAATGAGCGCACCATAAATCAAGTGAAAGCCGCCAAAGGCCACTCCCATAATTCCATTATCCAAGAGCGAGAGTCCCGTCCTCGGAAAAAGCGCGACAAAGATGCCCGTCATCACAAAGGCCGCACCGAGATTCCACATGGATCTCGGAGAAAAACTCCCCGTGCCCATCAGCGCCAGGCCGTAACAAGACATCCAAACCGCAGGAACATAAGGATACAGCTCGGCTTCCACCAACACCTGCCCGCCAACAAAGCCCACTACCAAAGGAGGCACGATCGCGCGACAGGCCGCCTTCAATCCGGGTGAGAAGAGCGGCTTCTTTTCCCTCTGCGACTTCCGCACGATCAGGACGGTATTAAAAATCACCACTAATCCCAAAACGACATACCAGATCTGATGCCAATGAAGATTTAACAAATGCCCCATCTTCACCGCCCCCCCAAGCCCCATCACCAAGGCCAACACCCCGGCAAACAAAGCCGTCGGCCCCGAAATCGCCCGATAAACCGTGGCCCGCTCCATTAGCGATCGAATCACCTCCAGACTCTCCGCCGCCTTCTCCTTTTCATTCATATTCGCGAAACTAGCTTACTTTGCGCGCCAAAGCCAATCTGAAGCGCGAAAACCCTTGCCATCAGGGTCATTTCCTCGTAACTCCCTCGCCCCTTCCCCTGCTGCCGTCTCAACAACGAGGAATTTTGGAAAGGGTCCATGCGGCAATTCCTCAACCACAGCGCCTTCGTGCTTTAACGGAGGACCACAAATACAATGATTAACGAACTCGTCAAAGAGCTGGTCGAGGCTGGAGTCCACTACGGACACCAGACCAAGAAATGGAATCCCAAGATGAAGCCTTACCTCATGAAGGATAAAGGCGGAATTTACATCATCGATGTCGAACAGACCGTTCAGTGCCTCGACAAAGCATCCGACTTCCTCTCGAAGATCGCCAGCAACAACAAGAAAATCCTTTTCGTTGGCTGCAAACGCCAGGCCCAGGACGCCGTCCGTGAAGCCGCCGCTGCAACCGGACAATACTACGTCAACTACCGTTGGCTCGGTGGCACCCTGACCAATCTCACCACCATCCGGAACTCGGTGAAGCGCCTCAAGTATCTTGAGGACATCGAAAAAGCTCCCGAATACAAGGCCATGTCCAAGAAGGAACTTTCCGCTCTTGGTCGTGAGAAGGACAAACTCCACCGCAACCTCAACGGTGTGCGTGACATGGAGAAGCAGCCGGATGCCGTCGTCATCGTCGACACCGCCCGTGAGTCCATCGCCGTCGCCGAAGCCCGCCGTCTTAAGATTCCTATCATCGGAATCGTCGACACCAACGGAGACCCCACCAAGATCGACTACCCCATCCCGGGCAACGACGACGCCATGCGCTCAATCCGCATCGTCCTCCAGAACCTCGTCGACGGAATTGCCGTGGGAGCCAAGAGCTAATCGCTCTCTCTAAGAACCATCTTTATTTTTAAAGACCATGATCACCGCATCTCTCGTAAAAGAGCTCCGTGAACAAACCGGAGCAGGTATGATGGAGTGTAAAAACGCACTCAAGGAAACCGAAGGCGACATCGCCGCTGCCATCAAGTATCTCCGCGAACGTGGAGACCTCAAGGCGGCCAAGAAAGCCGACCGCGCCGCCAAAGAAGGCGTCGTCGCAGCTCAAATCTCCGAAGACGGCAAGTCCGGCATTTTGGTTGAAGTGAACTGCGAAACCGACTTCGTGGCCCGCAATGAAAACTTCCAGGCATTTGTCGATGAAGTTGCCTCTACGGTAGCCGCCAGCGACGCCCAGGATCTCGAAGCTGCCCTGGCCCTCCCCAAAGGAGACCAGACTCTCGAAGGATACATCAAAACCAAGGTTCTCGAGCTTGGTGAGAACCTTCAGTTCCGTCGCTTCGAACGCCTCAACGTTTCCGGTGAAGGAGCGGTCGCTTCCTATATTCACCTCGGCGGAAAAGTCGGCGTTCTCATCGCCGTCAATGCCGAGAAAGCTGAATCAGCTTCGAATGATGCCTTCCGCGACCTCGTCAAGGACCTCACTCTTCACATCGCCGCTTCCGCTCCTGCCGGACTCGGACGCGAAGACATCTCGGCCGACCTCGTCGAAGCCGAGAAGGACATCTTCCGCAAGCAGATGGAAGGACAGAACAAGCCTGCTGACATTCTCGAAAAGATCATCAGCGGAAAGCTTGGCAAGTTCTACTCCGAGCACTGCCTCCTCGAGCAAGGCTTCGTCAAGGACCCCGACACCACCGTTCAGGGCCTCCTCGAAGCACAGGGCAAAGAAGTCGGCGACACCCTCGCCATCGACCGCTTCGTCCGCTTCCAGCTCGGCGAATAATCCTTTCGCGATAAAAATCATCAACCGGTCGTCTCCCGCAGACGGCCGGTTTTTTTGTGTCCGCAACCATGAAGATCGCCGAAAATTTTACTTTCGATACGGAGCCCCACCCATCGAACATATTTTTGGATCGATGAATAGGTATGACGAGGTAGTCTTCCACCGTGATTTCGCTGCCTAAACTCGTCTTCTCCGGAGTGATCACTTTGCTTGGACTCACCGCGCCTTCAATGGCCACCCCATCCGCCGCGAGTATTGGTCGGGCAATTTTTCAGGACACCAATCTCTCCCGCCCCAAAGGGCAGGCCTGTATTTCCTGTCACGATCCCAATCACGCCTTCGCCGATCCACGACAAACCTCTCCGGGCGCAACGCCAAATATCAAGGGTGCTCGAAACGCCCCTTCCCTGATGTATGCCGCCCTGATTCCGCCAATGGCGTATGATGATTTTTTCCTACCCGACGGCAGCGAAGCCTTCGCCTGGGAAGGCGGTCTCTCTCACGACGGACGGGCCCAGGATCTTTTCGAACAAGTCCAGGAGCCCTTCTTCAACCCCAAGGAAATGAACCTCCCCGGACCGAAAGCCCTCGCATCCGAGATTCGGAAATCCACATACGCTCCGAAATTCAGAAAATGGGTTGGAGACAAAGCCTGGCAGGATGACGAAAAGCTAAACTACTTCGCCTATCGTTCGCTCGTCGAGTTTTTGAAAGAGCCCTTCTTTCGCCCCTTCGACTCCCGCTTCGATGCCTACCAAAATGGCGATGAGGAAATTCTCACCGAAACAGAAAAGCGCGGGCTTGAGATCTTCAAGACCACCGCGTCCTGTGCCGACTGCCATTTCCTTCATGCCAAAAGTTGGACCGCACCTTTGCTCAGCGACTTCGGCTATGACAATCTCGGCGCGCCTTCATTCGGAGCGAAAGACCCCGGCCTCTTCGCGGTCACCAAAGATCCCGAAGACCTTGGGAAATTCAAAGCACCTTCGCTTCGCAATATCGAACTCACCGCCCCCTACATGCACAACGGCTCCATCCCAACCCTCCGGGAGGTTCTCGAATTCTACAACGTGCGGGATCTCCAACCACCCCGCTGGCCCAAGACCGACTACCCCGAAACCGTGAATCACGACGACATGGGCGACCTCGGTTTGAGTGAACAGGAAATCGATGAACTCCTCGCCTTTCTCAAGACCCTGAGCGATCGTTCGCTTCTTAAAAAACCGAAAGACCAACTCTTCCCCAAAGCCCCCGCCGGAGTTCCCAGCAGCCTGGATCGAAAACTCTACTTCCCCGATTGGACCCACCGTCTGCACCCGGCCTTTCCCGGAGACTAATCGTCTTCCTGCAACCCAAGCAGCCACTCAAAGACAAACTGCCCCACGATCGCGTCGCGAGTCCTGATCGTAATGGGCACACTGAGTAAAGCCCGTCCTCTCTCATCAACTTTTGCAATCGCTGCCGTCACCTCAGCAGGAGCCAAGTCGGAGTAGGCTCGCAATGTCGTTTTCCCGGGAGCGGAATATTTGGAACTCGCCTTACAAACCACTCCCCCGACGTTGGTTCGTTTACCTCGATGCTTGACCAGAAAAGCCGCGCTGGCGGCTTCGGCCAAAGTATAGATCGCCCCGGCGTGTACCATCCCCAGGTGATTCCCGACCTTTGGTGAAAATGACAGCTTCAGTAAGACCTCTTTCTGTTCCGACTTCCTAAGCCCTACGAGTTGATTAAAAGGAAGAGCCGTTAAATCCATCTCTCACTATAAGCATCGGTTCCGCTTAAAAGAAAGCGCAAGTTTACTTCGGTCCGTCCCAATTGTGTTTGGGATACCGCCCGGCGAGATCTTTCTTCATTTGTGTAAATCCCCTCTCCCAAAATCCCGGCAGATCGCTCGTCACCTGCCAGGGCCGTTGATTCGGCGCGAGGACTTTCACCACCACCGGATGACCATTGGCAATCGTCGGCGTTTCGGTCACGCCATAGAGACGTTGCACTTTTTCTTCGATCCATGGTTCGGAGTCGGCGGCGTATCTCACCCGCGTATTAATACCGTTCACGAGAGAGATTTTCTCGGGAGCGTAGGCCTCCAAACCTTGGCCCTGGGGCCCCGACAACCAATCACGCAACACCG
Source organism: Verrucomicrobiaceae bacterium TMED86 (assembly GCA_002172625.1). Classification (GTDB taxonomy): domain Bacteria; phylum Verrucomicrobiota; class Verrucomicrobiia; order Verrucomicrobiales; family Akkermansiaceae; genus SW10. The sequence goes on from NHEN01000020.1 coordinate 6,301, forward strand.
GCCATGGGTCTCGTTCTTTAACCTCTTTGAATGTCGTTGCGCCGGCACAGATCTGCGCAATGGCCATTTCCCGATCGTCGTCGGCGAATCCAGGCAACTCCAATTCCGGCATCGTCCGGCTCAAGAAACAAAGACGTGCAATCCAGCGCTCTACCGAACCATCCCATTTTTTCAACGACAGCTCTCCGGCGATGACCCGCTCAGCCAACAAACTCCCGGCCAGGTCAGGATCAACTTCCCCGCCCCGCTTTTCTTCTAAAACCAGACCTCTGAATATGCGTTGCTTCACCGAGACAACCCGACGGGCAACCTCGTCAAAAATCACTCCGCCGGTTTCACAAACTTCGCGCTCTGGCAGCCATGCTTCATCGATGGCAACGCAACGGGAAAGGTTCACCGTCCGCTCCCGTCCTTCGACCTCTATGATTTCCGTGGTCAAAAAGAGCGGCGATTTTCGCACCGCACTCTTGGAATTCATCTTCCCACGCCGACCTCCGACGACATGGCAAACCGCGCTCCCCTGATCACGTCGCACCGCCAGACGATCCCCAAAGGCAATTAGCATTGCCTTGGCGCAGTCTTCTCCCCGCTGTCGAAAATCGGGCTCCTTGATACGGCCGCCTCGCTTCTCCATTCCTCGAAGAAGTTGCTCGTATGTTTTCATGGTCTCCCGCGCACCCCGGGCAAGAACTCCCAGCGCGTCGCAGTCGCGTGGATTAAAGTTCGCTCTTCTCGCAGATTCCATCGCCAACCATTCGGAGGCAAAATCACTCACCCAACCCGGCTCTCCTTCAAAATACTCCGCCCACCTCGTCCCCCGGTCTCCTTTCTTAAAAATCCCCTCACCCTGCACCGCCGCCGCTACGAATAAAGCCTCTCCCAAACATTCATGTCGTATCCCTTGTAATACCATACAGGCCAATCTCGGATGCATGGGATAGCGAGCCATCTCTTCTCCCGCCTTCGTCAATCCACCACCTGCATCCAAAGCTCCCAGCCAAGTCAGGAGGCTCAACGCCTCCCGATAACGCTCCGGCTCCGGGGCATCAAGCCAACGGAATTCGTCCACTCCCAGTCGCTTCAAAAACAACAAGGCCTCGGCCAAATCAACCCGCCGCACTTCCGGGGTCTCAAATTCCGATCTTCCGCGGTGATCACTCTCACTCCACAGTCGCACACAGCGACCCGGACCGGTTCGCCCCGCCCTACCCGCACGTTGTTCTGCTGCCGCTCTGGAAATTTTCACAATCCCCAGGGAATCGAAACCACGAGCTACGTCGTACTTTGACTGCCTCGCCAAACCTGAATCGATCACGACTTTCACGCCATTGATCGTCACCGAGGTTTCCGCGACATTAGTCGAGAGAATCACCCGCTTTTTCCCATCCACTTTAATCGCGGCTTGTTGGGCCGCCGGAGCGAGCGCCGAATAGAGCGGAAGAATCTCCCAGCCATTCATCCACGATGCTCTTTCCAAAAGGGTTTGGCATTTTCGGATCTCATACATTCCGGGTAGAAAAACGAGGATACGATCTCCCTCGACCAACTCCGCCACTTCGGCCCGCACTGCGGATGCTACCCGATCCCACAACTCCTCCGGTCTCGTTGGTCCTCGACGTGTCACTTGTCGCTCACCACGATATTCGATTTCCACGGGAAACAACCTTCCACCCGCCTCGACCAATTCGCAGGGCATGAGGTATTCCTTCAAACCCCCAATCTCGAGAGTCGCAGACATCACGACAACCTGCAGATCCGGCCGAATACTTTCCTGGAGATCGAGCACCCGGCCTAAGGACAGATCCGATGAAAGCCGACGTTCGTGAAATTCATCAAAAACCACCGCTCCAACGCCCTTCAATTCCGGATCATCAAGAAGCATCCGCTGCAGCACGCCATCGGTGACATAGAGTATCTCCGTTTCCCGCCCAAACCGGCTCTCAAAACGCACCGCATAACCCACGCCTCCCCCGAGCGGAGTGCCGACCTGCCGAGCCACGAATTCCGCCAACAAGCGAGCAGCCATCCTCCGTGGCTGTACGACAATGACCCGCCCCTTCACCTCAGCCCGAATCATCGAGGGCACGGTGGTTGATTTACCCGATCCGGTAGGCGCTTTCAGAAGCAATCGCCCCTGATCTTCCCGGACCGCCGCACGAATATCCTCCTCAACCTCATGCACCGGCAACTTCACAAAAGGAGGAAATCACCTGTATCCATATGGTGCAAGCCGTGCGAAGGCGAGATTTACTGAAATGTCTCTACCCACTGCCTCGTTTCATCACTTGCTTAATATCACAATCAACTCTAGAATTTCCTCATGAACTTACAGTTTCTCGCATTCGGACCGCTTGGCGGGCCTGAAATCGCCCTCATTTTCCTTATCATGCTTCTCCTCTTCGGAGCCAAAAAACTTCCCCAACTCGCCCGTGGAATCGGCAAGAGCATGGGTGAATTTAAAAAGGCCCGCGAAGAATTCGAGGACGAGATCAAAAAGGGAGCGGATGATCTCGAAGTCAAAGAGGCCAAGGACAAGGAACCTCGCGACAGCTAATGCAGCTCAAGCTCAATTTATTCTTCAAAAACGCTCCGAAAATTATTCTCGGAGCGTTTTTTCTGTGCGCCTCTTGCAAGCAGGAGCCAAAGGTCTCGAATTCGAGTCAAGAGGAGGATTCCTCCCAGACTCATTCAAGCGCGCCCGCGAAATCAACTCCCTCCGACGCGACTCCCGAGCCCCCGGCGAGCCCGGACGAAGTGCGCTTCCTTTCCTACAATCTGAAGAATTATCTCACGATGAAGCGCTACTCTCGTGAGGGTCCTCCCACCGAGAGAACCAAACCCGAAGAGGAAATCGCCGCGCTCATCGCAATCATCGTAAACGAAGAACCCGACATCCTCGGAGTCTGTGAAATTGGAACGAAAGAAGATCTCGAAGATTTGCAGTCCCGCTTGAAAACCGCAGGCCTCGACCTCCCCCACATTGTCCACGCCGGCGGCATGGACGAAACCCGCCACCTCGGAATTCTGTCCGCTCTTCCGGTCGAACGCACAGACTCCGAGCACCACCTCCCTTTCACCCTGGGTGATCAAGAATACCTAATGCGACGGGGCATTCTCGACGCAACGATCACTCTTCCGGAGGGCCCCACCCACTTCATCGGGGTGCATTTAAAATCCAAACGTCCGTCTGAGGCCTACGACGAGGCAGAGATGCGACTCAACGAAGCCCGCCTTCTTCGCGAACACGTAAATAAGATTCAAGAGGGAGACCCGGAAGCACGGGTAGTTGTTTACGGAGACTTCAATGAAACCCGTAAGATGCCTCCGCTTTCCATGATCATGGGGCGCAAAGGCTCCAAAGGCTATCTCGGCGACATCTTCGTCAAAGATTCCCGCAAGGAACTCTGGACCCACTATTGGAGTTACCAGCAGCAATACGCCCGCTTTGACTACGTTCTCGTTTCCAACTCGGTGATGCCCGAAGTCAACTTTTCGCGATCCTACATCGCCGACCCCGAGAACTTTTTCGATGCCTCCGACCACCGGGCAATCATGGTCGCATTTGGACGATGAGAGCTCTTCTCTGAATGCCCCTGCCCTAAAGAAACGCCACCGCACCCGGCACAATTCTCTTCCAGGAATGCGCCTTCACAAATTTCTCCATGAGTTCGGCTTCAGAGATGCGCGGAACCAACGCACTTTCATCGAGATAATCACAGATCACCTTCGCCGAGGCTTTTTCAATCGCGAGAGTACTCCACAAGAGTAAAGTGCTCAGCCCAAGCCCTGCACTCATGATCGCCACTGCCATCGACGGTGGCACGCGGCCGACCACCATCGCAAAAATCATGGTGATAATGGTGAAACCGGGCATGGCGTAGCCAAACTTCACGGCCCAAGTCCGCCAAGCCACCACCCGGTCCTGTTGGCGGGCCATGAGTACCATTCCTGCGATGAGAGCAACTCCAGCGACATCCCTTACCTCCTTGGATTCCGCCTGCTGCGGGGAGATCACCAAATATTCCGGACCCAAAGGAAGGAAGGGTCTCTTTTTCACCTGGATCTCCACATCTGTCGCTTTTCCGAGCTTAAGAATACGCTCCACCATCTCTTTCCCCGAATAGGTCACCTTGGTTCCCCCCTCTTCGGACTTTAATACCCGGTCGGAAAAAAATTTGCGCACTAGAAACGATCCTATTAAAGGAACCAGTCCCAACATCAGAAGAAATTTAAAAATCATGAACGGTCAACAGCTTCATACTTGGAAGCGGACTTTTGAATTTCATTTTTCTCCTTTTCCGACAAACTTCATCCAACACACCACCGAATCAGCAAATGGAAGACCAACAAGATCCCACACCTGCGTCCACCTCACCACCAGCTGCCTCTCCGACCTCCAATCAGAATCTCATTCTTGGCATCGTCATGGGCGCCGTTGTTTTGCTTCTTCTATTGCTTGTCATCACCCGGCAATTCGGCGGCCAGGGCGACGAGTCAAAGGACCCGAAAGTTACCGAAATGCAGAAGGAATCGGCGGAATTGAAAGCCAGGATTGCCCTGATGGCATCCACTTCCGGTAACAATCAAACCCCTACCCTACTTGTCGAAGGCATCAAACGTGACGTGGGCACACTGGGAGCGATCGTAGAACAAAACCAACAAAGCGTTCTCGCCCTCAAAGATTCCCAGGCCACCATTCAGAGCCTCACCCGTCAACTGGCCGACCTTCAGCGAAGGGACGAGCTCAACGGAGACGCCGCCGCCCGTGTCGCCGGTCTCGAGGCCCAGGTTAAGGCTCTTACCGCACAACTCGATGGAGCCGTCGACCAAACGACCATGACCGATCTTCGTGATCAGCTCACCGCAAGCAAAGCCCTGTCACAACAACTTCAGGAAGAACTCACCGCGCTAAAAACAAAAAGCGCCAGAATGATCGACGATAATCAACTTGCCGCTGTTCGCACCGAACTCGACGAGTGCCTCGCCGAGAACATTCTCCTCAAACTCGAACTCCAAAAACTACGCTCCAAACTCGATGGCGCCCGCCTCTTCGTCACCCGGGAAAATCTCAGTCCGAAGGCCCAAAAATTTTTCCGTGAGTTGGAACGTCTCGAGGGAACTGAACGGAATGGCCTCGAACAAGCCTATGAGCGAATCAAAAAGGAATTCAACGCCCATGTCGTTGAAACCGCTACTTTCGCCGCTGGAAGCGCCGATCTCAAGCAAGAACACGAAGCCCACATCAAAGGCGTGACAGTCGAATCGAATCCCAACTCATTCTTCCTCGTCGTTGGCTACGCGTCAAAAACCGGAAACATTAAAAGCAATCGCGACCTTTCAGAGCGCCGGTCCAAGCGAGTCGCCTCCACGGTGAATTACCTCAAACAAAACGGCCAGGAAGTTCAAGCCGTCTACCTAGGAGAAACAGATCGCTTCGGAGAAAAGGCCCAACCTAACCAAATTTGTGAGGTCTGGGAAATTCGACCGCAGCCCCAATAGGACACACAATCTCCTTCAAGAACCTTGGGATCCATCCCAAGGTTTTTTTGCGGGTAGGCGGCTCGGCTACATCCGTCCGCTTCTCAGCAAGCCCACCAATACTCCCTGCACCACCAGTTCACGGGCAGGAATAAGATCCGGAAAATCGGCGTTTTCAGCTCTGAGATAAGGACGCCCTTTCTCCATAATAAAACGCTTCAGGGTCGTTTCCCCGTCGATTAAGGCGGCTACAATGTCCATGTGCCTTGGCTCGCGGAATTCCAGGATGACTGTATCTCCATCACAAATATGCGCATCGATCATCGACTCTCCTCTCACCTTCAAGGCAAAGGTGCGCGAATTCCTTGGAATTCCCAGAGAAGCGATATCGATCGAAATACAGCCTTCTTTTTCCTCCTCCATGGCTTCCGCCATGCCTGCCGCAATGCTGCCGTAAAGTGGAATATCCACGATTTCCTCGCGCTCCAGCTCCTCTGGAAAAATCACCGCCCGCGCCTTCCCCGCCAAACGTACGATTACCCCTTTCTTCTCCAGGGCCCTGAGATGACTCATTGC
>NHEN01000021.1 GCA_002172625.1 Verrucomicrobiaceae bacterium TMED86
TCATTCCCATCGATCTTATCAATAATTGCAGCGGCGGCGGCTAAATAGACATTGGCAAATGCCTCGATAAAGCCTTCGGGGTGCGCAAACGGGGTCCGACTATTAGCCTTGGCGGCTTCGCCTAGATAGTCATTTCCACGGCGATAGGTCTTCCGCGGAGCATTGGCATACTTGACGATGAGCTCGTTGGGATCTTCCTGACGCCACTCAATGGAGGCTTTGGTTCCATAGATGCGGATATTAAGATTATTCTCGTCTCCATTGGAAATCTGGGAAGCGTAAATGATTCCCTTCACGCCACCTTCGAAACGGACAAGGCAATTTCCATCATCATCCAATTCACGGCCCGGAATAAAGGCGGTCAACTCGGCCGCAAGTTCATCGATTTCCAGCCCCGTAATGTAACGGGCGAGATTATGAGCATGCGTTCCAATATCCCCCATGCAATTAGATGCGCCAGCAATCTTGGGATCGGCGCGCCAGTTCGAGATGGCACCCGAGCCTTCCCCTTCGACATCTCCCACCGCGTAACCTTGCGGATATTCCACGACGATTTTGAGTACGCGTCCCAATTCCTTTTCATCAAGCATGCGCTTGGCTTCCTTAACCATCGGATAACCGGTGTAGTTATGAGTCAGCGCGAAAACGAGATCTGAATTGTGAACAATCTCCTGAAGCTCCTTGGCTTCAGTAATATTCAACGCGAGCGGTTTATCGCAAATCACATTAATGCCTGCTTCGAGGAAGGTTTTGGCCACGGCAAAGTGAAGGTGGTTCTGCACCACGATGCTAACAAAATCGACGCCGTCCTCACGAGCTGCTTCGGCCGCAGCCATTTCCTCGTAGCTCCCATAGGCCCGATCTGGATCAATAAAGAAGTCCTGCCCCGAAAGCTTGGACTTTTCAGGGTTAGCGGAAAACGCCCCGGCGACCAATTCGATTTTGCCGTCCAAATTGGCAGCCATACGATGGACTTGCCCAATGAAGGCTCCACGGCCTCCACCGACCATTCCCATTCTAAGTTTACGGTTCATAATTCTGGAGGACTAGAGGCTGACTGGTTGTCCGCTTTGCGCAGATTGATAAATGGCATCAATCACCTTCATCAGGGAAAGTGCCTGATCCGGAGTATTGAGAGGTTCGGCTTTACCATCAATGGCCTCCACGAAGTTGGCAGCGGAATTAATCCGGCCCATGTCTTCGCATTCCTCGACAACAACGGTGCGGTCAACCGACTTCCCATCCTCCTGAACATAAAGCTCACAGGTGTCGATAGCCGTTTCATCCAGACCATCGGTCCCAAAGAGGCGTTCTACCTTTCCTCCAGCTTGAGTGCCCTGGAAAACAACTGAAACCTCTTCGCGCTTGATCATCTCGGCCCAGGAAACCTGAAGCGAAAGAACCTGACCTGACTTAAAAGAAACGAATCCATGAGCAGCAGCTTCAACGTCGGTGACGCCATCTGCACGGTCTGGAATACCCCACGGGCCCTTGAAGCCCTTGTCGGTAATAAATGTGTCAAAGGTCTGCCCCATGACGTGAGCTGGCTCAGGGTATCCCATGAAATACATCGCGAGATCCACCATGTGAAGGAGGTCGATGAGCGGGCCTCCGCCAGACAAAGCCTTGGTCGTAAACCAACCACCGAAGCCCGGAATGCCGGTGCGCCGGATCCACTTGGCTTGCGCCGAATTAATCGTTCCGGCATCGCCTCCTGAAATAAACTTCATCATTTCACGGGACTCGGGACGCGCCCGGTTGTTGAAGTTGAACATGAGACGCTTCCCGGTCGCTTGGGAAACTCCAATCATTTCTTCGACCTCCTCTGCGCTGAGCGCGGGAGGCTTTTCACAGAAGACGTGCTTCCCGGCCTGCATACACTGGATCGCCAGTGGCGCGTGGAATTTGTTGGGAACGATAATACTTACCGCATCGCAGCCCGAATTCTCAAGCATTTCCTCGACGCTCTCAAATGACTGCGCGATGTCGTATTTTTCAGCTGCTGTGGCGGCGGCGCCAGGTGCGACGTCCGCGACGGCGACGATTTCGCCTCCGCCTTGTTTGAACCCGGCTGCGTGATACTGCAGCATTCCACCTGCTCCGATTACTCCAATTTTAGTTGCCATAATAATTTGTTCTTACTGGTTATCTCCGTCGAATGCCGAGTCAAACATTCCGCCTTCATTGCGCGGGAAGTCGAGAGCTTTGGTGAAGGCGCAACTTTCGGCGGCACCGTGAAAACGCTCCATCCGTCCATCTTCCCATTCAACCGAGAGAGGTCCGCTGTATTGGGTATCGTTCAGGGCGACAATGATTTCTTCAAAGTTGATATCGCCACGTCCGACCGAACGGAAATCCCAGGCGCGACGTGCATCGCAGAAATCCGTGTGCCCACCGAAGACACCAACAGTTCCGTCACCGTGCCCCCACCAGACGTCCTTCATGTGAACGTGGAATATACGGTCTGCGAATTCGCGAATAAAGCGGACGTAATCGACACCCTGGTAGCCGAGGTGGCTGGGGTCGTAGTTAAAGCCGAATCGCTTGTGTCCACCAACAGCTTTAATGGCGCGGGCGGCAGTAGCGATGTCGAAAGCAATTTCAGTTGGGTGAACTTCGAGTGCGAAATTAACATTCTGTTCTTCGAAAGCATCAAGGATTGGCCCAAAGCGATTTGCAAAATCGACGTAGCCTTTTTCGAGGAACGCTTGGTCGGTTGGAGGGAACGCGTAGAGCGCATGCCAGATGCTGGAGCCAGTAAAGCCGTTGACAACGGCTCCGATTCCGGAAGGAAGCTTTTCTGCCATATAGTCAGCACCCGCATCGACAAACTTACGACAAGCTTTGGCGGTATCGATCATCTCCCGGGCGGCACGCTGGCGAACTCCTTCAGGATCTCCGTCGCCGTAGATTTCAGGCGAGAGAATTGCCGCGTGGCGTTCGTCGATATTGTCGCAGATCGCCTGCCCCACAAGATGGGATGAAATGGCGTAACACGCGAGGTCGTTCTTTTTAAGAAGCTCCCAATGATTTGCAATGTAACTGTCGTCATTGAGGGCGGCTTGCACATCGAAGTGATCGCCCCAGCAGGCGAGTTCAACTCCATCGTAACCCATTTCCTTAACTTTTGGAAGGAGCTCGACGAGTGGCAAATCGGCCCACTGGCCGGTGAAGAGGGTGACTGGTCTTGGCATAATGTAATTTGGTTTTTGAGAATTAGTGTTGGCTTGAAATGAACTGGGAAAATTGAGGAAGCATTCGTTGGTAGATCTCAAACGCTCCTTCTTCAGGCTCAATAGTCGAACCTTCTTTGGCTTGTGAGAAATTACTCTCTAGGACATCGAGGTCGATTCCAATTGCATGTCCTGCCCGCATTGCTGCTCCGATGGTGGCAGATCCGGGAACATCAAGACGATCCACAGGAACCCCGAAGACATTTGCGACGACTTGGGCGATTCCATCGTTCGCCGATGCACCACCGGTGAGAGAGATGCGAGTCGGATCAACTCCGAGCCATCCGAAATTGTTTCGCATATTGAGGAACTGACATTCTAAAACAGCTCGGACGCTTTGTTCTGGAGTGAGTGCGTTATCAGTAGAGAACACCGGACCACCGGTATCAATACGAGGTGTGATCTCCGGCTCATAAAACGGCAACATCAGAATGCCGTCGTTTCCGATAGGCGTTTGTGCGAGTCCGTCTTTTTCAAAGGCGGACCATTCGAGATTGAATTGGTCTTTGATCGCTTCTCTGGCAAGAGATCCATTTTTAAAACAGATGAGACTCATGTAGCCACCGACAGGATTACCAAAGGCGTGACCGTAGCCATTGGGATCGGTCTTCGGTTCGGGCATAGCCGCGAACAAAGTATCGCTGGTTCCCAAACTAATGACCACTTTGCCTGGTTTGGCTGCACCCATCCCGATGAGGCTACAGGGATTGTCTCCGGACCAGATCACGGTTTGGCAATTTTCGCTGAAGCCATATTTTTGAACAAAGTATGACGAAATCGGACCTGAGTTGGTATTCGAAGGAGCGACAGGAGGAAGTTTGTCTTTCAGTCCATCCGCAGTGGCATCGACCAAATCCTCGTCCCATTCACCGGAAGCAAGATTCATGAGATTCATTCCGGCACCATCACCCCGATCGATCGCGACATTCCTGCCCGCGAGGATGGAAGCGAAATATGAACTCACCAAATGGATCACTCCCGTTTCGGCGTAGGCCCCTGGCTCTGTTTTAGAAAATTTCCGGATTTGAGATCCGGTAAAACGCTCCACGGCAATCGAACCGGACTTGGCGCAAACGACTTCATTTCCACCCACTGCCGAAGCAATCTCGGCACATTCCGCGGAAGTCGAACTGTCCATCCAGATCGGAGAACTTTTTCGAGTCAGGCATCCTTCGATTTGCTCAACCAAACTCTGAGCGGAATCCAATTGAGAGAGCTTCTCGCCAAAACAAGAACGAAGATAGACACTCCCGTGCTGTTGCCCGGAACCGGAAACCGCAACGACAGAACTGAAGTCCACCCCATTGGATTTCATTCGTGCCAGGAGGAGATCCAGGGCCTCGACCCACATCATAGGATTAGCATGGATCTCCCCTCTCACTCCGCCCTCAGCATAACCGTGGCTTTGTTGGTATTGGGGGAGATCGTCTCCAAAATTCACCGAATCCTCGGCCACGACGACACCTTGATCAGCATCAAGAAGAACCGCCGAGAGGCTTTGGGTCGAAGAATCTAATCCTAGAACGAGAGACATGGCCGAATAATCCTAGAGGTAATCGTTGAGCAGATTCTCGAGCCGCTCCTGACGTCCGCTCGTAAGCTGCGGAGGAGAGATACCAACGGCGTAGGAATCGAGCTCTTCAAGACTGGCAGATCCCGCTTCAACCTGACCACCGATCCCTGAGTCGAAGGACTCATAGCGGGTCTTCACAAAGTCGTCGAACTTGCCATCTTCGATAATTTTGGCGGCAACTTTTAAGCCACGCGCGAAGGCATCCATCCCTCCGATGTGAGCGTGGAAGAGATCTTCGGGCTCGTGACTTTCGCGACGACGCTTGGCATCGAAGTTAAGTCCACCGGTAGTGAATCCACCCATCTTAAGGAGGCGGATCATAATGTTGGTCGTGCCGTAGAGATTGGTTGGGAACTGGTCGGTATCCCATCCGAGAAGCTCGTCACCACGATTGGCATCAACGGAACCAAGAGCTCCGGCTCCGATAGCCACTTCCATCTCATGCTCCATGGTATGGCCGGCGAGAGTGGCGTGGTTGGTCTCGAGGTTCAGCTTGAAGTGATCAAGGAGATCATATTCGCGAAGGAAATTCAAACAAGCCGCCGAATCGGAGTCATACTGGTGGGTAGAAGGTTCACGTGGCTTGGGCTCAATATAAAATTGACCAGTAAAGCCAATCTTCTTGGCGTAATCGACAGCAAGGTGAAGGAAGGCAGCCAGATGATCCACCTCACGCTTCATGTCGGTGTTGATCAATGAACCATATCCTTCGCGCCCACCCCAGAAAGTGTAGCCCGGACCGCCGAGACGGTGGGTCGCGTCGATGGCATTTTTCACCTGGCTGGCTGCATATGCGAAGACATCGGCATTGGGTGAAGTTGATGCTCCGTGAGCATATCGTGGATGGGAGAAAAGGCATGCAGTTCCCCAGAGAAGTTTTTTGCCGCTGGATTGCTGATACTTTTCAAACTCACCAACCACGCGGTGAAACATTTCGTGAGTCTGAGCGAGCGTCTCCCCTTCGGGAGAAATGTCGCGGTCGTGGAAACAATAGTGGTCGATATCAATCTTCTCGAGAAATTCGAAAAAGACCGGAACGCGCGCGATCGCATTATCCAGTGACTCACTTCCATCGTCCCATGGCATCAAAGCTGTGCCCTCTCCAAATGGATCACCCAGCCCATTGCGCATGCAGTGCCAGTAAGCAGCACCGAAGCGCATGTGATCCCGCATCGACTTGCCGGCAATCACCTCTTCCGGATTGTAGTGGTGAAAGGCCAATGGGTTATCGGAATCAGGACCCTCATATTGGATCTTGGGAATGTTAGGAAAGTATTCGGACATGGTTCTTTTCTCGGAATTGCGCGGAAGGATCTTCCCGACCGCCGGAAGATACTAGCAGAAATTCCTTTTCTTTTGCCATGATGGAATCCATCGTTCTTTTGTCTTAAATCGTCAAAATGTCCATGAACGAACGAAGCCATCATTCCAAGGAAAACCCCAAATTCATTGACTTTGTGGGGAACCTGAGATCGGGACAGATCGCTCTTGGTTTGTTCGAAGCCCTCCCCGAGGTCATGTTCTGGCTCAAGGATCGTCAGGGAGCCATCGTCTTCGCAAACCGCGCCTATGCGGAATTGCTCCGCCGTCTACCCGAAGATCTGATTGGCGAAACCGACGCCACGTTATTTGCCCCAACGATGGCTAAAACTTTTCAGGAAGACGACGAAAGCGTCATTAGCACCGGTAAATCGATGCAAAATAAATTGGAAATCATCACCCGGCAGGGCGGCGGAATCGAATGGCGAATGACTTCGAAAATCCCCTTGTTTGACGAAGACAACCAAATCATTGGAACTGCTGGAATCTCACGACGCCTGGAACACGGCGAAGGTCCTCCTCTCCCCACTCCCCAACGAGCCATTTCTGATCTGGTGGATTATATTCACGACCATCTAGATGATCCGATCAGCATCAAGGAACTTGCAAGAAAGGTCCACATGTCGGCAAGCAGCCTGGAACGTCGCTTCCGTAAATATTTCGGAACCACCCCAAAACGCTATCTCGTCCATGCCCGCATGGCGGCAGCTTGCGACCGGCTATTGAATACCACCTTAAGCATTGGACAGATTGCAATTTCCCTGGGCTATCAAGAACATGCTTCATTCACTCGCGCATTTATCTCCGTGATGCATATGAGCCCCCGAGAATATCGCGAATATTACTCCAGCTCGACTTAGAGATTTTCGGGATATTGCAAAAGCTTGCCGATCCGCTGGAGTAGAAGCCCGGCTCCCCCGCCATCGACAACGCGGTGGTCGAAGGTGAGACAAAGTTCCGTCTCGGTCACCGGAACGAAGGCTCCCACTTCATCACTCCACTTGGGTTTTTTAATTCCTGCCGCCAATCCCAAAATGAGAGTTTCATTGGGAAGCGGAATAGGCGTGCCCCATTTCAATCCGAAGGTACCAAAATTTGTCACGGTCGCGATGCCTCCGCTTGTTTGATCGGGAGTAAGACGACGCTCTCTGGCCGCGGCAACCAAATGTCTGTATTCTTCAGCCAACTCCGGAACGGTGTGCTGATCGACATCACGCAACACCGGCACCATCACGCCATCCTCCACCTGAACAGCCACCCCAATATCGTAAGCTCTGGGATGAACGATTTTTTCGCAAATCAGAAACCCCGCCGTAGTCGGCTCTTCCGCCAAGGCAATCGCGAAAGCCCGGAGGACATACAAAGTCAGCCCAGGCTTGGGATTTTGACGCGAGCGATGTTCGAGAACTGAATCGAGAACCACTGGAAGCCCGACAGAAGCCAGAGGACGAGACCAACTGCGCAGCATGGCATCCGCGACGGACAGTCGCATTGGAGAGGCCGAACTGTGCGGCCATTCAGAGATATACTCCAAAAACTTTTCGAGATCCTCAACAGTAACCCGGCCACCCGCTCCACTCCCGGCAATAGCGGAAATATCGGCACCCCGTAATCCAAGTTCATCCATGCGCGCCCGCATCCGGGGAGAAAGATAATTCGCGCCTTTTGTGCCAGCTGGAACGGGAAGACCTTTGATACTGGGTTCCACCAACTTCGGCTCCTCGTAACTTTGATCGGCTTGCCTGAAGTGAAGATTCTCCTCTGCCTCATCGCCTTTTGACACCGGGGCACTCTCTTCGCCCATCGTTGGAGAGCCTGTTCGTTCGATTTCCTCTCCCGTCGCCTCCAAAATTCCAAGAAGACTCCCCACGGCATAATTCGCCCCTTCCTCTCCGCGAATTTCGGTAATCGTGCCTCCGCACAAGGTCGTTACCGCCATCGTGGCCTTGTTTGTCTCCACCTCGATAATGTCCTGATCCGCGACCACTTGATCACCAACGCCAATTAAGAGTCTGACAATCCGGGCTTCGGCAATCGATTCACCGAGTTGGGGCATGATAATGGGAACCTGTGGCATAACGATTAGAGGTTTAAAAGTTCACGGAGCTTCTGCACAATGGATTCAGGAGTTGGACGATGGACCGCCCAAAGATCCGGATGATACGGAATTGGAGTGTCCTTGGCATTTAAGCGCATCGGAGGAGCATCGAGAAGATGAAAGCCTTCCGCGACAACCCGCGAAACAATTTCGGCGGTGACACCGCCCCAAGGAAATGCCTCGCCCAGAGCGAGGAGCCTTCCGGTCCTCGCTACCGAAGCAATTACGGTATCCGTGTCGAGGGGTTTCACTGAACGAAGATCCACCACTTCGATCTCCCATCCTTCCTCGGCCAGGCGATTAGCCGCCCGGACCGCTTCGTGAACCATCGCGCTGTATGTCACGACCGTAGCATGCTTTCCAGGCCGCGTAATTCGAGCGGCCCCCAGAGGCAATCCATCATAATCCAGACTCTTCGATTTGAGCCAGCGATAGAGGAATTTGTGCTCACAGAAAACAACCGGATCATCGAGCAGGACCGAGGCTTTGAGTAAATGATAGGCATCCGCAACAGTCGCCGGAGTCACCACGACAATTCCCGGATAATGGGCATAGAGTGTTTCGACCATTTGACTGTGAAATGGTCCCGATCCCGGAGTTCCTCCACACGGCATCCGCATCGTAATCGGGACCGGTATTCCCGTCCGATAAAAATGCGTTCCGGCCTGGTTGACGATTTGGTTGAAAGCTATCGAGGAAAAGTCCGCGAATTGCATCTCCACAATCGGACGCATCCCGCTAATCGCCGCACCGATTGCCATCCCGGCCATCGCATCCTCGCTGATGGGGGCATCGAGCACTCGATCTGGAAATTCCTCAATGAAACCCTTGGTTGCCTTGAAGGCCCCTCCGAAGTTTCCAATATCCTGCCCATACAGAAACACATCCTCCCGCTCCCTGAGGAGGTCAAGTTGTGCCTGTTGAATGGCATCAATATAGGTGAAACTCATTGCTAGGACATCCCCCTTTCTGAAACCGCTTGCCAGTCTTCCTGATACGGGTCGGGCCCAGCCTCTTTTTGCGAAATCGCAACGGCGTTCTGAACTTCCTCAGCGGCCTCCATCTGCCATTGCTTGATCTCCTCCCCACTCGCCAACCCTCTCACAACAATTTGCGAAATTCCGATCTCCAAACAATCACTCCCGAGTTCGGATTCTCTGAGATCAGACGGAACATAAGACCCGTCGTCATGCTCTCCGTGCCCGCATAGCCTCAACAGGCGTCCGACGACAAGCTGGGGACCACCTCCTTCTCTGGCGGCCCGCACCGCAGATTGAATTGTTGCGAGACACGCTTCCAAATTCGTGCCATCCACTTCATGTCCGGCCACCCCGTAACCGGCGGCACGCGTCACCAGACTATCGCAAGCGAACTGTCTCTCGCGGGGAGTGGAGTAGGCAAATTGATTGTCAGCAACCAAGACAACCAAGGGCAGTTTCTCCACCGCCGCCATATTCAGACCTTCGTGAAAGGCGCCGGTTGAGGTCGCCCCATCACCGACGCAGGTCGCGCCTACCACACCATCCAGTTTACCCTGCATTCTTCGAGCAATCAACATCCCTGCCACCAATGACACCGCCGCCCCCAAATGGCTAATCATGGCAGGCATTCTTCGATCTGGTCTCCCTCGGTGAATATTTCCATCACGTCCCTTCATCGGCCCCTCCGCCGAACCCAGATAGGTCCGAGTGGCATCGATGATCTCTTCGCCAAATCCTGTTCTCCCGGCCTGGTCTCGAATCAAGGGGGCAAAAATATCTTTCTCCTGATCAAGAGTGCATCCCAGCGATGCCGAGAACGCTTCCTGTCCCGTTCCCAGATAGACACCGCCTACAATTTTTCCGGCCTTGTAGAGACTCGACAATTTACTCTCAAGCGTCCGCGCCAAGATCATCACCCGGAGCGTCCGGCGCATCAACTCACCGTCGATCGGTTTGACAGGCAGCTCGTTGGAGGTCGATTTCAAAAGAGACATGGGACTAGTTAGATTTCCTGCTCGATGGCTTTCAACTCAAGGAATAAGTGATTCCAACGCTCAAGGCGCGGTTTTAACAGAAGTTTTTGATCGGCAATACGGCGACGCACGATTTCGAACAAGCCACCATACTCCACATAGAACTCCCGAACGCCTTCTTTATAGTCATTGGCGAGAGATTCTGCAAATGGCTGCCTGAGATCATCGATACGCTCGGCGAAATTAGCCGAGAGGATTTCTTTAGATTTCTGCGAATAAAGAGCAGCACCAAAGAGGAAGAAGAGAGCCACTCCCAGCGAAATCCAGGGAGCCAGTGAGACTCCCAGGCCACCAAAAATTCCAGCCGCCATAATCGCAGACAGAATAATCGTAAGATAATACCGTAACACAGTGCGGCGCTCCTCCATCTGGCGGTCGAGGGTTCCGCGGATCTTCAAGTTGGCCACAGAAAGCTTGGACGCCTCCCCCAAACGATCGATGAAGCGCTGCCGGGCGCTGGAAAGAGAATCGGCATCAATGTTGAAATCGGGCGGAGTTTGCTCCAGCCGTTCTTCAATTCTTGGCACAGCGGTTTCCCAGTGCTTGCGACAATTTTGCACCAACTCGGATCCATCTTTTCCGGCATGCGATTCGACGGCATTCTTCACCGCCTCGATAAGTCTCTTTTCGATACGCGTCGGTAATCGCTCACGTCGGAATAAGGAATAGAGACTTTGCACAAGGGAAAGCTGCGAATTGAGCGCTCCAAGTGAATCCTGCCCCTGCTCCAAAAAGACATCAGAGAGGGTCGAAGATTTCCGCGAAAAAGCTGTAGCCTGGCTGTCCCGACGAACATGCACTTCGGTCTCAATTTCTTTTAGAAAATACTCATCGCTATCAAGAGTGATCCGACGTTCCTGAATCCCCTGCTCAATCCGATTCAAAGCGCTTTGGGTCGCATCCCAAATATCACGCAGAACGCGATGGCGGTCAAAATTACCGCTCACCTTTCGCTCAATAAATGCTTCGAGTGGCGGAAACCCGCTCTGTTGCCAAATTTCTTCCGAAATCCCCTCTCCCTTTTTGGCCTCCCAAGCCAACTTGGCTGAAATTGGGAAGATCCGCGGAGTCTCTCCCGTCTTTTGCTCCCCCAGTTTCTCCATGTGCCCAACAATGACTCGTAAATCATCTTCGGACTTCAGGTCAGCTTGCTGCAGCACAAAAATAACATTCTTTAACTGGGCACTTGGAAGCCTCGTAACCAATTGCCAGGTATGAGCTCCCCATGGATTATCCCCGGGGAATGCAAAGACAAGAAGATCGGCAATGGGGAGAAACTTCTCGATAGCCTCGGTGTTCCCGGAAA